>CAYGEQ010000001.1:0-21105 GCA_964348985.1 uncultured Gammaproteobacteria bacterium
CGCCACAGGCAGCAAAAGTGTTTAGCGGATCAGCTGGCAATTCAGCCTGACCAAGCGCCCCGCCCAAAATATCACCCCAGCTAACCCATGGGCTGACGGACAAATTCCTAACGTAAGTACCGGCGGACAAGCCAGGCACAATAGCCACACAAGACTCGTTAGCTGGACACTCAATGTTAGATGAACAGAGCTGTGACCGGGTCACTGAACAGACTCCATTCTCATTACCGTAGACTTTAACCGCATTAGCTACATCAGTCAGATCAGACAAACGTGCAGTGTCTCGTCTAACCTTCGCCTTCACTGATTGACAAATAGACGCAGCGCCTACTACCTGACAATCCGCGTCAGACGAACACATGGTGTCAGAAGTGCCAGAACCACTGGCGTTAGTACACAAGGTGTTGTCCGTGAAATTAGTCGCAAAGGACATGTTAGCCAACATCTCCTCAAAGATCTTAACCGTGGACTCACTAGCACTCTCGTTATAAGAAATAACGTAAATGTTGGAGTATATGCCACTGGAAGTGAGGTTAGGCGCCGCTACATAAACCGTGCCACCGTCCCGGACCGCCGCAAACCCGTCAATTTCAATTTGTTCAGGCTCACCCTTAAAGCCCTGGGCGTTATACCAAGCCAAAGGCGACAGATAGCTCGCGTTGCTAACAACTCGTACGCCAACCGCATCACCAGAACCATCATTTACCTCAAACAAGTACTGCTTGAGAACATTTGAAGTTCCGGCGGCTGGTGGACGCACTGGAGTAACAGATGGCAAATCATCAAACCGGCCAGTCACACCAGCGTCTCTACAGTAATAGGTGGCAAAGTTCATCCAGCCCTTAGAATCCTGGGAGGCTAACCCATTAGCTTCGCCCAAAGCATTATCTTCCCACGGGAAGCGGGTTAATTCTGGCCAAGGATTTTCACACAAAATAGCCGTCACCTCAGCCGCGCCTACAGTCAGTTTGTCCTTAGTGTTACCAAGGGTATCAGTAGTAATCACAGCCTCAGCCAAGATAGAGGTCCGGCCATTTTTACCCAAGGTGGCCACCGCTGACAGGTTATGAGCACCGGCGTCCCTAGTGGCACTAAAAAGCGTGGAGTCACCGGCTCCCCACCGGCTGAAATCCCAATCATAAACGCCTGACAAAGGCGAAATTTCTTGCGCTGTAACACCCGAATGAGACATCGGCACAGCTGTAAAGGCGTGCATCTCATCACCTCTGGTGAAGGCATATGGACTATCCGCGTCAGTATCCAAGACCTGCACCTCATCAAGCGTACAGATTGAAGCGCCAGTGTTAAACGTGACCTGTCTGGTGGCGTTAATAGCCACACCAGACTTGGCGCGTACGCCTTCTGAAGTAGCGTCAGCCACGTTAGTGTCACCATTAAGTACTAATGTGTAACTTGCATTTGGTTCAAGGGCGACACCGTATTCTAAGTAAACCTTGTATTTGCCATCGGCTTGAGCCACCTGCCTGTATCCGCTAACCGGCAACAAACAATCACCAGCTGCTGCGTCAACCGCTGATCCGGTAAAGAATCTGACGATTACATTTCTAGCTCGAGCCAAGAAATTCTTAGGCTCGCGGCTAAGTGCCAGCTGATAGCCGGCCGGACAAATACCACCAGCGGAGTTTAACCGCAGATACATATGGTCAGTCTCCATGGTCACCGCCGTCTCCGTGCTCTTGGTAGTGAATGACTGCAAATCCATTTCCTCTGTAAATAAACCGTAGACCGCCTGGTTCCTACAAGCAATAGAGTCAGCTACTGGATATAGCTCCACCTCAGGTCGAGGCATGCAGCAATGAGCCACGCCCACACCATTCAGGTCAGGGCTGGCGCAATCCAAATCAGATTCAGCTACACAGGCCAGAACTAATTCGGCCGTGGTGGACATGTTGGACGAGTTCTCCCGAACCTCAATCACCGCAGTTGCCTTCTTAGTGGTTTGGTTGACCTCAAAAACTGCTCCCGCCGGAACAAAAGCCGTCTGCAATGGGTCAATACGGCCATCACCTGATACGCCAGCCTCACAAGCCGCATACTCACCTACCCCAACCACCCCATCGCCACAGAATGATGGGGATGAATAACGCGTAGAAGAGCCCTCGGACAAACAAATCTCCGAACAACCATCGCCGCTTACGCGGTTTCCGTCATCACAATCTTCACCGGCGCTAACCGCACTATCGCCACAGGTGACTGACGATCCCTCATTCAAACAAGCAGCAGAGCAACCATCGCCATTAGCGATATTGCCGTCATCACAGCTCTCAGCTGGCACGTTTAGCGTGCCGTCGCCACACACTGCGCCACCCACAGAGGCTAAAGTTGGAGTACCTTCGTTAGTACAATTAGCCGAACAACCATCACCATTTTTAGCGTTGCCATCATCACACTCCTCACCCGCCTTAGTAGTAATGTTCTGAGCAATGTCATTATTGCCACAAGTCGCCCCAACAGACCTAGCGCCCTCACTCAAACACTTGCTAGAACAGCCATCGCCGTCAATGAGGTTAGCGTCATCGCAGTCTTCTCCAAGAGTAATGGCGCCGTTGCCACAGGTTGGACCCACACTCCCTTCTCTCAAACAAGAAGCTGAACAACCATCACCAGAACTAACATTACCGTCTTCGCATTCCTCGCCACCCAATTGATCCAATCTACCATCGCCACAAATCGCTCGGTAAGGCGTGCTGCCACCGGCCGTACAGGAGGCGCTACAAGCAGCAGACACGGACGAGGGTGAAGTGTCCAAGAGATTGCCCTCTAGCCACTCAGCTACTCTGGTGCTGGAATTATTGTCCAGGTCTTCGTCAGTAATTGGGTCAGCCCAAGTCCAAGAGTAAGAATAGCCGCTTAAGCGCTGACCAGACTGAGAACAGCTGTCAGCCTCACCGTACGCGGTACTGGTAAATGATGCTTGATCGCCCACTGCTTTAGCTAAGACAGTGGAAGGTGAAATGGAAACCCGGTTAACCGCACAAGCAGCCACATCTTCCCGCGCTCTAAAGACCCAAGAATAATCCCCACCGTCGTTGGTTCTGGTGAGTGTTACGCCACTCGTGCTAGTCACGTCCCCCGAAACTCTCACTTTATAAAACTTACCCGGGTTAAGCGTAATGGTCCGCAAAGCAAAACCCGTACATTCACCCACTGTACCCGTCACCGTAATACATTTAGCCAGCGGGCTTGAAACCTCCAAAGTAGAAGAACAAAGTTCATTACCACATTCGAATAGTCTAACTGCGCCCGTGGCCTCAAGCGCGCCCTTATTCATTGGGATGTTAAAGCTCGCGCCAATCTGCGCGTTCATACAAGCCGCGTCACAGTTAGGCCAGACACCGGTCACGTAAGGATCTGTGAATTGGATAGTTAAGTTAGCCGTACCCACCGTAGAAGTTCCTCCCACTGAAGCTGAAACCGGAGTCTCGCCTTCTGCTAAGGCCTCAACCGTAGCACATGAGGTAGTGCCGCCATTACATTCCTGACTAGCCGAACTAAATCTGGCAAAACTCGTATCTACTGACCAGCCCCAAGACACTTGAGCAGGATCAACAGGTACACAACCAGCGGTTGGAATGGCCGAAAATTCTCTGGTGCCGTTAATGACATTAATAGTAGCTGAAGTTGGGGAAATTCTAGCGCTATCAATCACACAAGAAGCTGGTGAAACAGCCGTCACAAAAGTCCATTGTACCTCCCGGCCAAGAGGAACACCCTCAGCTGACTGAGCGCTAGCGCCAACTGTAACCCTATATGTGGTTGCAGTAGTGAGCGCGGTACCAGGCACAAAAGTGAAAGAATCTGCTTGAGTGCTTAAAACTCCAGTCACCGCCGTGGTGGTGGCGCATGGATTAGTCCCGGAACCGGCACACTTCTCCACAGCTACAGCAGATCTAACCGTCGCCTCATTCATGGGTTCGCTAAATCTGGCGTAGACAGATGCTGAGACACACACCGCCTCTGTATAACGGCTATTCGGCACAGAGGACACGCCAGATGAAGAACATTCGGAAATAACGCTCGGCACCTTAGGAATCTTGCCCGAGGAAAAACTCCAGGCATAACCACCCTCCCTAGCCTGAGAAGCCCCAGATCCAGCCCCGGCAGTCATCACAAAGTAGGCCTGGTTACGGCTCTGATTAGCAGCATCAATCAACCCAACGCTACCGGTCTGAGCCGCATCTGGCACCACTACCGTGACGGAATTAGCTGACCAATCCGTCACTTCAGCAGTCACGCTGGAAGAAAAAATAATTTGACCTTCACTTTCTCCAAAGCTATCACCCACCACCCTCACAATATCCCCCGCCTGACCGCTAGCTGGAACAATTCCACAAACATTCGGCCCAAGGTCACCATCAGTCACTAAGAATGGCACCGTATTAGAAGTTTGGGTACCCACCGTCACTGACAAGGTATGCGGTTCAAAGGTTAATGCAGAGCCGTTGATATAGCTTCTCGGCACCACAAACCTGATTAAAGTATCAGACCAAGGATTCTCTACTGAACAAACCGCCGGGAAATCCAAACTAGCTACTGCCGTCTCCCCAGAAGCGTCATTCACTAAATTAACCGTACCGGCAGCCGAGCCAAAGTTAGCCCCCTCAAGGCTGACGTATCTGCCTATTCCTCCCTGGCCCGGATTGATTGAAGTAATAGCGGGGACAATTGGGGTCACCTGTCCATCAGTCGGAACAGTTGGATCCTCCGTATCGTCAGCCGGACCGTCACCGGTGCCATCCTCCCCGCCTGGCTCATCTGACCCATCTGACTGGTCATCAGTAGAGTTGTTAGTGGCCGGCAAAAAACGAACATTTAGCGCATTTGATCTAATCCCATCATCATTCACCACGGCCACCGGAAAAGACCTGATCACCGTCCCCAAAACAGGCACTACCACAGACATGGAGGTATCAGTCCAAGATGAATAAGAAGCTGCCTCCGCGTCAGCACCGAACACCACCGTCCCAGATCCACTCTCGCCTAAATTTTGTCCGGCTATGACCAAAGTATCACCAGCCCTAACAGAAGCCGGCGACAAACTACACAAGCTAGGACGCTCCACGGTATCAATAATAAAATCATCTAGTAGCGGGCCGTTCGCATCCCCGCTTTCATCCTGACCAAATTCATCGGTAGCACCAGCCCTGACCAAACCAATAGTCATCGCTGAACCAACAGCAGCCTCCGGCACCAAAACAGTTACCTCTGTGTCAGTCCAAGGCGCGCTACATGGCGCTAACGAAGCCTCCAGCTCGCCAGCCGCAGAAGTAAAATAGACTCGGCCAGGAGTTGAACCAAAGCCCTGGCCAGAAATGGTCACAAATCCGCCCACCGCACCAGCTCCCGGCGAAACAGCGTCAATAATAGTTTCGGCCTTGCACGTGCCGTTCACACAAGCAGACCCGCTCCGACAGTCACTGGACGTGGTACAAGAATTTCCATCACAAGCGCCACAATAATTAGCCCCGGCAGCATCGCCACCACAATCAATAGCTGTTTCCGCCGGAGAATCCAGTAGCCCGTTAGTACAGGCAAGCGAGATCATCTTCACTGACACAGAGTCAGTAGCTGAGTTACCGGCCAAGTCATAAGCCATGGTTGACAACCTAACTGAAGACCCAGCCGAAAAACCGGTGGTATCCCAAATAGTCTCTATAGTTACATCAGATAAATCAGCGCCCTCAGCCGGTACTTCATCAAAGGCCAAAGCTTCAACTAAGAAACTAGCGCTAGCTACCCCATGCTCGTCCTGAGCACTAATCTGTAATCCCTGAACCGTCTCAACCCCTACTCGGTCACCATTATCAGGATTAATATAACTTACGTCAGGAGCCACCGTATCAACCAGCGTGCCGGTAGTAAAAGTACCCACACATGGCCGGCTGGTAGTACATGAAAGCGTAGTACCGGAAGTACTTCTAATCCCAGCCGTCAAAGTCACCGTGTACTCAGTTGCCTCATCAAAACACACCGGCAGAGCCATATCAGCCGAGCAGGGCGTATTCGGCTTAAAGGTGATGGTATTTCCAGACACGGAGCGAGTACCAGCCACCGCTACCCCAGTGGCCGTATTCTTAACAGAAATCGCGTCGTCGCCACTACCTAAAAACGCCGGATCAACATTCTTGGAAAAAGTTACCCTAACCTCCGCGTTACGAATAGCAATATCCCCCGCTGGAGAAATCCTAGTCACTACAAACGCCGTGGCCGTGCCGCCACCTAATCCAGATCCAGTGCCACCACTGCCACCGTTTCCGCCGCCTCCACCGGCCGTGCCGGTAGCCTTAAGCAGTGAGGAAATTACAAAAGTAGTAATAGACCAAGACATGAGGATGATCATCAATCCTATGCCTCCACTAATTAAAATCTTCTTAGCTTTAGTGACTTTCTCCTCATCACCAGCCGCTGTCATCCAAACAAACCCGGCGTAAAGCACAATCACCACTGCAATCACCCCCAAAAAAGTAATGGAGGTTCTAATTAACCTAGCCGCTATGATTCTAGGATCCTCGCTACCTAAGCCAGTAGTCTCGCCCACTACATCAAGCCCGCCCTGTACATCAGCCTGCTGCGCAGACACCCCAAGCGGCAAGGCCACAGGGCAAATAGTACCTGCCGTTAAGAGCAGTCCCAGAGCTAGATGTTTTAAGCGAGTGGTGTTCACAAGTTCAAATTAGAATAAAGCACAAGCCGTAGCTGACGCACTACCGTTACAGCAATACGGAGTCTCGGCACTAACAGCGCAAGCACCACCGGCGCCATTAGGCCCCATACCTGGCACGTAACAATTCTGGTACTCGTTCATGACGCCACTAGTCACCGAAGCGCCGTACTGATAAGTCAGGCCGTCAACGGACTCCAAGAAAGTGCCATGCTTAACGTCAACCGCCGTTTTAGCCGGCACTTGACCAGAGGAAGTAACCAGCTCGTCATCACTGGTCAAGTATGAGGTGCTGGTCGTGAACCACATCTCGTGAGCCGAACCGGTTGAAACCTCCTCATTACTCAATATGACAGTCTCGGAAGAAACAGTAGAGCTCATCAGTACACCGTCAAAAATAAACGTCACCACCTGATCAAGCGGCACGTCTTCTTCGGCAATATTTGGAGAAATAGATTGGATACTAGGCCCATTGAGCGCTAAGTCGCCGGTAGTAGAAAAGCCCCAAGCATATGAGTCACCGGCCGTCCCATCATGGTTACCATCAAGCGAGTTGCCAGACATGTCCACCACTCCATCATATGGGAAGGCATCAGCCTGTGGCAGGTCAATAGTTGTAGTCGCTCCTTTAACCGCCACCTCTAAGCTATCGTTACCAGGCAAGCAAAAAATCTCCACGCCACAAGAGTTAGTGCCACAAGGGTTATCTGATACAAAAGAGACGGACGTGTACGAGTTAGAAATCTGATACTCTCCAGAAACTAGGCCATGTGCAGCGCCAGTCACCGTGATATTAGTGAAATCATCAGCTGCAGCTGTACCAGTCGCACTAGAGGGATCAATTGGCTCAGAGAAATTGGCCTGCACCACTATGTTTCTAGCGTAAGTACCGGCATTGCCCGGCATAGACATAGTGACCGTAGGCGGAGTCAGATCAAGCACGGTACCAGTAGTGAAAGACCACTCATATTCCCGGGCCGAAGAAGCAAAAATCTTGGCGCCACCAGCGTCCTTAATATCAGAATACAGGTGCACTTTGTATTGAACCTTGTCAGTGGCTGACCCAAGATACGTGGCGGGCTTAAAAACAAAGGTCTTATTATCTTCAGTGTGACTAATAACCGTACCCGTCAAAGCGCCGGTCACGCCAGCTGCGGCTGGGAAAATCTTCACCGTCTGATCAGTGACTGTAGTTGGATCAATCGCGTTTTTAAAGGTCACGGAAAGCCTAGTATTCCTAGGCACATCTAGTTGATTCCTGGATGGATAGTGATCACGTACCGGTCCGCTCCCCAGGGCACCAGACAGACTCTCAACTGAGACCCCTCCGTTAGTGCCACCACCAGCTCCACCATTCCCGCCCTCACCACCGGTAATGGCGTTAATAACGAAGGTGGTAATGCCGTAAGCGCACAGAGTAATCACTAACCCTATAGTAGCCTGAATTAAAATTCTCTTGGCCTGCTCCACTTTCTTGTCATCTCCCCCGGCCGTCATCCAAACAAAACCAGAATAAATAAAGAGGATCAGGAAGATAACGCCCAGGAGTCCCAAAAATGCATTAATCACCTGACCAATAATCGTCATCAGATCCGCTTCTCCAAAACCAGCCACTGTCGCTACTTCCGCCGTCTGCTCAACTTGCGCTAAAACCTCTGGTGCGGACAGCAAAAATCCTCCCATCAGGACGGAAAAAATGAAAATCGCACACTGAGCCCAATGGCGAAGCATAACTCCCACATATTTTACCACGAACTATTTGAGATGCTCCGCAATCTTTTCCTTAAGTGTGGGTAGACCGTCTTTAGTCAAAGCTGAAACACAAATTCCGTCCTCTCTTTTCAAATTTTTTGGCAATAAGTCAGCCTTGTTGTAAACCAAAATAGTTGGCCGGTCAGCCAAGCCAAGTGAAATTAAAATATTTTCTACCACCGCTCGCTTGAGGTCCAACTTAGGATCGGCGGCGTCTATTACGTGAAGTAGCAAATCCGCATGAACTGCTTCAGACAGTGTGGAACGGAAAGCCTTAATAAGTGACGGCGGCAAATCACGAATAAACCCAATGGTGTCAGACAGCAACGCCGAGGCTCCAAGCTCCGGCAGGAACATCTCCCCCACTCTGGTATCAAGAGTCGCAAAAAGCTTGTTAGCCGAAATCTCTTTACGCTTAGTGAGCACGTTTAATAGCGCTGTCTTACCGGCGTTGGTGTAACCAACTAACGCTACGGTCTTAAAACCAGCCCGTACCCGGCTCTTCCGGTGTTCGGCCCGGCCACTCTCATAACCCTCCAATTTCTTCACAATCGCTCGCTCGCGCTCCTTAATGTGGCGCTTCATCTTCTCAGTGTTACCCTCACCCGCTCCCCCACGGACACCCGTACCTCCACCCTGCTTACCCAACTGGTCACCCATGTTGTAAATACGCGGACCAATATGGCGGAGACGAGCGAGCTCAATCTCAAGCTTAGCCTCAGCGCTGGTGGCATGACGGTCAAAGATATGCAAAATAAGATCAATTCTATCCCACACTTTCATCTTTACCGGCTCTAACGCTTCTTCAAGCCTAAAAAGCTGACCAGGCTTCAGGACATCATTCACAATCAGAACGTTGGCTCCAGTCTCTTTAGCTTCAGCGATGATCTCTTCAAGTTTTCCGCTCCCAATGAACGTCTGAAAGTCTGGCTTATCCCGACGCTGGATAGCTTTAACAACCGCAATACCTCCATAGGTTTGCGTGAGTGCCTCAAGCTCAGCCATTCGTTCCAGCGCCTCCTCTTTGGTGACCGAAAAGTGAACTACGTCAGCTAAAATTGCTTTGTACGCCCCGGCTGAATTACTCATTTAAAAACTTTTCTACTTTTTCTTTAATCCGTGAACCGTCTACTAATCCTTTCAATTCTTTAGCGAGCGCGCCCATCACCTTCCCAGCCTCACTGGATGCCTTAGCTCCCAACTCCTCAATCTTGGCCTTCACTTTAGCCTCAAGCTCACCATCAGACATCTGCTCCGGCAAATACTTCTCAAGAATCTCAATTTCCCGCTTAGCCTCATCAGCTAAATCTTGCCGAGCGTTAGTGGCGAAGGTCTCCATTGCATCCCTAATTTTCTTAGCGTCACTCTTAATAACTGCAATCACCTCGGCATCTTCAAGATCCTTGTTTAGCTCAATCGCTTTGTTTCTAATAGACGAAATTACCATCCGCAGCACCTCTAACGTCTTAGTCTCTTTGCCCTTCATGGCCGTCTTCATGTCTTCTGAGAGTTTTTCAAGTAGGTTCATATGTCAGCTAGAGTACTCTTAACTAGCTTTTCGTTCAATGTATAGCAAAAATCCCCCGCCGTAGCGAGGGATTTTTGTTTTCTACCGACCGCCGCGCTTTTTTGCTCGGAGATCTTCTTCCTTAATCTTACCTGTTTTGAGCAGGAATTCGCGTCGCTCGCCCATTTCTAGACGGCGGAGTGCGGAGCCGTGCACACGGTTCTTCTTAGGAGTTTTCTCAAAGAAGCGTCCAGCGCGTACGTCCAAAACCTTACCGCTCTGCTGAAGGCGGCGTGAGAAACGGCGAAAAACCGCTTCAAAACTCTCGCCCTTCTTTCTTTTTACTTCGATTGATGATGCCACAATATATTTTGACCTTCCTTTCAAGGTTGGCGGGATGTTAGCACAGGCTTAAAAACCTGGCAAATTAATTACTCTCAGCCTTGACCAGCGCCTTAGCGGTTAATTCCTGTAAACGTTTAGCTACGATAATGCCCACCTTCTCCACATCTACAATTTCCTGGGCACCGGAGTCCATATCTCTGATGATAATGGTTCCGTCCAACACCTCTTTCTGGCCTAGAATAACGGCAATTGGGGCCTTTAACTTGTCAGCGATTTCTAGCTGCGCCTTCAGGTTAGACTTAGAGAAAGCCTCAGCCACGTCAATCTTGCCCTCGCGGAACTTCTCAAAAACCTTTAAGCCTTTGCGGCGAGCAGCTTCACCCAGCTGACAGAAAAACACGTCAGTGCGGCGTCTTGGATCTGGCAATTTGCCAGCAGCGCGAGCAGCCATAAGGACACGTTCAAGTCCAAGCGCAGCACCCACAGCGCTCGTCCCCTCCCGTCCACCAAATAGTGGAATAAGGCCGTCATAACGCCCACCTCCCCCGAGCGAGCTCTGAGCACCCTCTTCAGTAGTTGGGTTTGTCAGCACAACCTCAAACACAGTCTTAGTGTAGTAATCCAAACCGCGCACTAAGTGTGGGTTCAAAGTGTACTGCACCTCAGCCTCATCCAAATATTCCAACACTTTCATGAAGTGCTGCTTAGACTCGTCATCAAGATAATCAATGATCTGAGGCGCCTCAGCCTTTAGTTCTTCCATGCCCGGCTCTTTAGAATCAAGCAAGCGCAAAGGATTCTTAGCTAAACGCTTCAAATCAGTTTCCGACAATTTCTTTTTATTGGCTTTGAAAAACTTAACCAACTCAGCCACATAAGTCCGCCTAGACGCTGGCGTGCCGAGCGAGTTAACCTGAATGGTCACGTCTAACCCCATGTCCCGGCAGAAACGCTCGCACATGAGCATGATCTGCGCATCAAGCACTGGGTCATCAGAACCAATCGACTCCAAACCAAACTGCCAAAACTGGCGGTAACGGCCAGCCTGTGGGCGCTCGTGACGGAAAAACTGCTCCGCATACCAGAGCTTCACCGGCTGTGGCTGATTCAACATGCCGTGCTCAATGTACGCACGGGCAATCTGCGCCGTACCTTCTGGACGCAGGGTCATGCGCACTCCGCCCTGGTCAGTAAACGTGAACATCTCCTTCTCTACCACGTCCGTATCCTTCCCTACTCCGCGCTCAAAAAGTGCCGTCTGCTCTAGAGCCGGCAAACGGATGCGACCAAAACCGTAAGCTCTGGACAGCGAACGCATGACGTCATCCATCCTGTCCCAAGCTGCCTGTTCTTCCGGCAAAATATCTCTAAAGCCACGCAAAGTCTCGGGCACTTTAGATTTCTTAGTAGCAACTGCTGGTACCTTTTCAACTTTCGAAGCGGAGGTCGGTTTCGACGGCATAGTAGGCATGTAGAGCTTTTGATTTTAACTGAAGTTAGTACTGATACTCCGGGGTCATGAACGTCCCAGCTTTTTCCAGTGGCAAACCCCTAATCCAGACTCGACCAATGATGTTCTTTTCAGGCAAGGCACCGAACGACCTAGAGTCCAAACTGGCGTTGCGGTTATCACCCATGACGTAATACTGGTCCGGTCCAAGTGTCACACTATCACTACCGTTGGTGGTTTCCGTCAAGTACTCCTCCTGCAAGACCACGCCTGACGGATACGTGTCGCTATAAATTGTAACTTTACCATCTTTAACTTCTACTCGCTCTTTTGGCAAGCCAATGATGCGCTTGATGTAATACTGCTTTTCACTGGTGGGTGGATGAAAAACCACTATCTCGCCACGCTCTGGCTCACGCAAGCGATAGGTCACCTCATCCACTATCAAATATTCATTGTCATGGAAATTAGGCTCCATGGAAGCGCCCTTCACTATAAAGGGCAGGATGAGAAAATGCCGAGTGATGAGAATGATGACCAGGGCCAACACCGCAATCTGCGCAATCTCCAGAAAAAAGTTGCCAACGGCGCCGACTGTCGGCCCGAACATGCGTTCCAGCACGCTTGGCCCAACCGCCTCCCGTGTTCGGCGAAATATCATAGTTTCAAAATAATAGCACGGCACAAGGCTGAACTAAACCTCTGCGGTGAGCAGTTTATCGTATTTTTTTGGTCATGTCGAGTACCTCTCACTGAGTCACTCAACGCAATTTATGACCGCCTTTCCAAGATCAAAAAAATCCGCTATACTTACCCTTGATATGGATCATAAACCGCTGGACCTTCTTCACCCTTCAGACGAGCTCGCTGTCCTCCAACCGGTCGAATCAGCTCTCCCACCCAAAAAACGCCAACCCTCCTCCATCTTAAGCCTCATTTTTTTTGGTGCCTGCCTAGTTGGACTGGGCAGTTTTTTGTTTTTTGCCGGACTAGCTAAAAGCACCAGCCATGAAGAGGGCGCGCCTCTCTCAATTTTTGATTCCCTGGCTAGACTAGTCATGTCCGGAGAAAAATCAATCACCGGCGAGTCCGATGACCGCCTTAACATCCTTCTTCTAGGGGTAGGTGGCGCCGGTCATGACGGAGCGGAACTAACGGACACCATGATTTTTGGCAGCTTCCGCCCCAGCACCAAAGAACTTGGCCTCATCTCTATTCCTAGAGACTTAACCGTCTTCGTACCCGGCCAAGGTTACAGAAAAATTAACGCCGTCAACGCACTAGCTGAACAAGCCAAGCCAGATTCTGGCCGTGAGGCCAGCGCCAAAATTGTTAGCGAGATAATGGACCAACCCATTCCCTATACGGTTAAAATAGACTTTAACGGGTTCGCTGAAGTTATTGATGCCTTAGGCGGAGTAGACGTTTACGTTGATCGGTCGTTCACTGACCAAACCTACCCGCTGGATGATGGCCTCGGGAGTACGGAAGCTATTACCTTTGCCAAGGGCTGGGCGCATCTAGACGGCAAATCAGCGCTTAAGTATGCCCGCTCCAGACATGGTAACAACGGAGAAGGCTCGGACTTTGCTCGCGCGGCTAGACAGCAGAAAATTCTCTTAGCCCTGAAAGACAAAGCCCTGTCCATGGATGTCATTCTGAACCCCACTAAACTATCGCGCATCATGTCTATCATTCAGAAGAATGTAGAAACCAACATGACCGCTTTTGAGATGGTTAAATTCGCCAAGTACATCCCAGACGTCTCCAGTGAGCGCATTGCCATGCATGTTTTAGACGCTACCAGTGGGCTACTGTACGAAACCTACATTAACAGCGCGTACGTACTCTTGCCCTATGAAGAAGACTGGAGTGACCTCCAGGCACTGGCCGGCAACATCTACGCCCAAGATCTGCCCGGCACCAGAAAGTCACTGCCCGTCCCGTCCGCGGACTCAGCCGCTATACTCACCATAGAAATTCAAAATGGCACGCTAACCAGCGGCCTAGCTGGTGACACCGCCCAACTCCTACAGTCTTCCGGCTTCACGGTCTCGCTCGTGACTAACGCCGAAGACCGCAACACCACTAAAACCACCATCTATGACTTCACTGATGGCGCAAAAAGCGTTGAGCTCTCAGCTCTTAAGAGCTATCTAAAGGCCTCCGTGGTCATGACTAAACTAGGCTCCATGAAAACCCACGAGATCATCCCCGACTCGGTCATTGAAAAAAAAGCCCTGGAAGCTTTAAAGAAAAGTACTGGACCAATTGACTTCCTAGTAGTTCTCGGGCAAGATTCGACGTCACTCTCCATTAGGTAACGAACGCTATGGTTAAACCGCCGAAAGTCGCCTTAATTGGGCGAACTAACGTAGGCAAATCTTCCCTCTTCAATAAAATGGTCGAGGAAGAAAAGTCTCTAGTTTCTGAAGTTGCGGGCACCACCCGGGACCGTTTTGAAGCACCCTGTCTGTGGCGCGGTCATGTTATTACCGTGGTTGATACCGGCGGACTCGACGTCAATAAAGCTGATGAAATTGAAAAGAACGTGGTGGACCAGTCCAAGAAAGCCATGGAGCAGGCAGACGTTATCCTGTTCGTGGTAGACCTAACCATCGGTTGCACAGCGGATGATCTGGTGATCGCCAAGGAACTAGTAGCTCAAAAAACGCCGGTCATTGTAGTGGGCAACAAAGCTGACTCATCTGCCGTCAGAGCCAAACCAAATTCTGAAGAGTGGGCTAACTGGCCACTGAATAAACCGCTAGCCATTTCTGCTAAACAGGGCACAGGCGTAGGCGATTTATTGGATGAAATTTTTGTCTGGTTAGAAAAAACTGGCAAAGCTCCGGCGGAAATTACTGACGTCCTCCCCATGCGCGTAGCTGTTTTAGGCGAGCCCAACGTTGGGAAGTCAACCCTCCTTAACTCTATCTTAGGAGAAAAACGGTTCATCACCGCTAACGTGCCGCACACTACCCGTGAACCGAATGACGCAACTATCGAATTTGGCGACAAGACCTACATCTTTATTGACACAGCCGGCGTTCGTAAGCACGCCTCCATGGTGAGATCCGGCACTAAACTGGAAGCGCAGGGAGTAGAGAAGACGTTAGATATTCTACGCAGAATTGAAGTGGCCTTATTTGTGATTGATGTCACTAGAGGCATCACCGGTCAAGACAAACACTTGGCTGGAGTCCTGGCGGAATCAGGTGTCTCAACGGTCATTGTAGTTAACAAGTGGGACTTGATTGAGAATAAAGGTACTAACTCAATCAATGACTTTGAAGCTCAGGTGCGTGGCTGGCTCCCTCAGTTAAAATACGCCCCAATTCTTTTCACCTCAGCCTTAACCGGCCAGCGAGCCCAAAAGGTCTTCCCCATGATTGACCATGTTTTTAAGAGCCGGTTCACTGAGCTCTCAGACGATGAAGCTAAGCAGTTCATGTCCCGCGCTATCTCTCGTCACCGACCAGTCAAAGGCAAGGGCGTAAAACATCCAAAAATTGAAAAGTTCGTACAGGTTGGAGTTAACCCGCCGCGGTTCTTACTTTCTGTTAACCTCTCCAGAAAAGATTCACTAGCTGACTCTTATGTTCGTTTCCTAGAAAACGTCATGCGGGAGCATTACGAATTCACCGGCACCCCTATCCGCATCAGAATTGACGCTGCCCGCAAATCACACACCACTTACTAAGATCAGGTTTCAGGTGTCAGGTTTCGGGTTCCTGATGGTAGAATGGCGTAAAGTATGACCTTCATCATTCTCGGGCTAGGCAATCCAGGCGATGAATACGAACGCACCAGGCATAACACCGGATTTATAGTGCTGGACGAACTGGCCAAAAAACTAGCCACAAAATTCAAAGCCCAGGACTCATTTCAAGCTGACGTTGCTGAGGGATGGGTAAATGAACATAAAGTCATCCTAGCTAAACCATGGACCTTCATGAACGCCTCCGGACGCTCCGCTAGCGCTCTAGCTAATTTTTATAAAACAAAACCGGAACAGGTAATAGTCGTGGTAGATGATGTCACTTTACCGCTTGGCACACTCAGAGTCAGAACTTCTGGCTCGGCTGGCGGACATAACGGCCTCAAGTCCGTCATTGAGCACTTAAAAACTGAAGCCTTCCCTCGGGTTAAAATTGGCGTGGACCCACAGCCGGCTAACGTTCCCCTTGATGCCTGGGTCCTCTCTAGATTCTCAAAGGACGAGCTCAAGCTCCTGTCACCCGTCATTAATCAGGCTATAGATGAGCTGATTGATGCCGTACAGGACGGCATCTCAGCTGTGACCGCTAAGTTATGACGGATCCGTATCTTGTTGCTCTGGCCAACTGTCCGGTTTTTGGCTCGCGCTCCCTGGAAAAACTGTTTGAAAAATTTAGTACAGCTGAAGCTATCTGGACGGCCCCCGAACCAGATTTTCTTGGACTCGATCTTCCAGAATCCCGTTTAGCGGGATTTTTTACTTTCCGCAAAGCCGCCAAAATAGACGCCTACACCAAGGAGATGGGACAGCACAAAATCAGACTAATCAGCAAGAATGACGCCGAATATCCGTCGCTACTCAAAACCATTTACGATCCGCCTTTTGTATTGTTTCTCCGAGGCGCTGCCTTACGAGAACCGGCCGTAGCGATCGTCGGATCTCGCAAGGCAACAGATTACGGCAAAAAAATTGCAACTAGCTTCGCGAAGACGCTAGCGCAAAGAGGCGTCAGCATAGTCTCCGGCCTTGCCGAAGGGATAGATACCTGTGCTTACCAAGGAGCGCTCGATGGGTCAGGACATACAGTAGCTATTCTAGGTGGAGGTCTACTGCAAAAAAGCAGTCGAGAAAAAGAAGCTGCGGCCCAGGAGATTTTAGCCAAAAATGGCACTGTCCTCTCAGAGTTTTCTTTGCATTCGTCATTCGCTAGTTTTCATTTCCCAATGAGAAATAGAATCATTGCTGGCATGAGCAGATTCTCAATTATAGTTGAGGCTGCACTTCCATCAGGCTCGCTGATTACCGCCAAGGCCGCGCTAGATGCCGGACGGGAAGTTTTTGCAGTGCCTGGACCAATTGATTCCCCAACCTCCAATGGAACAAATAATCTGATCAAAGACGGTGCCTTCGTAGCTACCAGCGCTGACGACATCCTCCTCGGACTCGATATAACCACCACTAGGCAAACCGCAACTAACACATCGCCCGTGATGCCTGCCAGAATTCTGCCTCCGCTCGATCCCCTACCAACAGCCATCTATACGCACCTAGAAAAAGGGGCACTCTTTGCTGATCAGCTAGTTATCAAAACAGTCTCATCTCCAGCTGAAGTATCGCGCTCACTCCTTGAGCTCGAACTACTCGGGCTCGTGAGAAGCCTGGGAGGGACTCGATATGAACGGACCTGATCGGGTGGAGAGAGCATGTCTCGCAAAAATTGAGTCGGGTTACCTCCTAAAATTTTTACGAGACATGCTCTCTCCACCTATGGCGGGATGCATATATCCTGCAGAAATTTTTAGGAGGTAACCCGACTCAAATTTCTGCAGGATATATGCATCCCGCCCGACCACAGCTTGACGATGATGTATCATTCGAGCTATCAATTTTGCTTCTATGCCGCCACTCCTTATTGTAGAGTCCCCCACCAAAGCCAAAACCATTAACAAGTTTCTTGGCTCAAGTTACACAGTTATTTCCTCTTTTGGACACATTAGAGACCTTCCAGAAAGGAAAATGGGGGTAGATGTTGAGCATAACTTTGCCCCTACTTATATTGTCCCAGATGACAAAAAGGACAAAGTTAAAGCCCTTAAGGACGCTGCAAAAAAAGCTTCAGAGGTCTACCTAGCAACTGACGAAGACCGCGAAGGAGAGGCTATCGCTTGGCACATTGCGGAGATTCTTGATCTGGATGAAAAAACCGCCAAACGTATTACCTTCCATGAAATTACTAAAAGCGCCATTGAGCATGCTTTAAAAACATCGCGAACGCTGGACATGAATTTGGTTGACGCTCAACAGGCGCGCCGTATTCTTGACCGTTTAGTTGGCTATGAATTGTCACCTTTGCTGTGGAAAAAAGTTCGCCGGGGACTGTCCGCTGGCCGCGTACAATCGGTAGCGGTACGCTTGGTAGTTGAACGGGAACGGGAGCGCCTAGCCTTTAAGCAAGATGAGTACTGGTCAATTGAGGGACTATTTGAAAAATCTGGCGCTGAATTCCCCGCTAAATTACACGCCATAGGTGACAAAAAACTAGATAAGCTAGATATTAAAAATGAGCAATCAGCTCAAGCGATTGTTGAAGCTGTTAAAGATGCAAACTTTAAAATTGTTTCGGTTGAAGAAAAGGACGCCAGCAAAAAACCGCCTACTCCACTCACTACTTCATCTCTTCAGCAAGAGGCGCACAACCGGCACGGCATGAGTGCCAAGCAAACCATGACGCTGGCCCAAAAGCTGTACGAAACTGGCTTCATCACCTACATGCGTACTGACTCACAAAATCTAAGCACGCAGTTCCTGGACGCTACTCAGGTTTATCTCAAGCAAGAATTTGGAGCTGAATACGCCAAAGGATCAGTGGCCTACCACACCTCAAAAAAAGGAGCCCAGGAAGCCCACGAAGCCATCAGACCAACCAACGTAGAAACAACCCCGGAACAAATTAGTGCCTCACTAGATCCTGGCATGGCCAAGCTCTATGATTTGATTTGGCGCCGCACAGTGGCCTCTCAAATGCCAGCCGCCAAGATGCGTCGAACGGCTGTTGATCTCCTGGGCAATGACCACACTTTTAGAGCCACTGGCTCCACGGTAGTTTTTGATGGCTACATGAAAGTTTGGCAAGCCTCAGAAGATAAACTGTTGCCTGCCATGGCTCAGGGGGATAATTTTGGTCCAGCCAAAGAAATTAAACCAGAACAGCACTTCACTGAACCACCAGCTCGCTATTCTGATGCAACGCTCATTAAGGCGCTAGAAGAACACGGCATTGGCCGTCCGTCTACTTACGCCCCCACCCTCTCAACTATTGAGACGCGTGAATACGTCTTAAGAGACGACAACAAAAAACTCTATCCGTCAGACATTGCCATGATCGTCATCGATCTATTGGTCGAACATTTCCCACAGATTGTTGACCTAGAGTTTACCGCAAAAATGGAGAAACAGTTTGATGACATTGCTGACGGCGAAGAATCCTGGGTTAAGGCCATTGGCGACTTCTACGGACCATTCCATAAACTCATTGAAGAGAAAACGGAGGACTTATCCCGCTCGGACGTCATGAAAGAGCGGTCGCTTGGGACTGACCCTAAGACCGGCCTAGAGGTCATAGCCAGAAACGGCAGGTTTGGGCCGTTCGTCCAGCTGGGGCCAGTCACAGATGAAATTAAACCCAAGCGCGCCTCCCTAGAAAAGCATCAAGCCCTAGAAACCATCACACTCACGGATGCCTTAAAACTCTTCATTCTCCCAAGAGAGCTCGGCGCGCACCCTAACGGCTACCCAATCATCGCTAACACCGGACGGTTTGGCCCCTATCTAAAGTGTGGCGAGATGAACATCTCCATGCCGGAAGGCTCTGACCCTAAAACTATTAGCCTTGAAGAAGCCATCGCTCTTTGCACGGACGGCGTAGAGAAAAAGATTAAACAAATGACACCAATTGCTGACCTGGGAGAAGACCCAGAAACCAAAGGCAAACTGTTAGTCAAAGATGGTCGCTTTGGCCCGTACGTCACTGACGGCAAAACCAATGCCACCATCAAAAAAGACATTGACCCTAAAACCATCACTCGTGAGATCGCTATTGAAATGCTGATTAAAAAACGCAAAGCCCCAAAACGAAAATTCGTGCGTAAGGCTAAACAAACAACCGAGGCTTAACGCCTCGGTTGTGGTTTAGTGAAGCTTTTAATCTCCTCACTTGGAATCTGTTCATGCGTCTTAGCGTCTACAAAGCCCACATGCCAACCGTCTGCCCCGGCCACCGGCACCACAATCACACTATCAGTTGATTGTTCAGTCAGCCAAGTACGCAGTAACCCGTCTTCCTTAGCCATTGTTCTAGCTAATTTACGAGCAAACAAATCAATGGACAGCTCGTCATCAGGGCCGTCATAACCATAAAGCTTAGGGTTATGCTCTATAACTCTAGTCAGTGCCTGCGTGATGCCGTCCCCGGACCTCACCAAGCCAGCCTCAAAGCCAACCGGCAATTCAAGCGCTTGCATTTCGCCCGTTAAAACGTCTACCTCAACAGGAGGCAGATCACCCAGCTCAGAAACCTCGCCCAAAGTAGCCAGCTGAGCAGGTTCAACTGAAACAGTAGAAAAAACCTGCGCACGTTCTGACAGCTCACCCAATACATGCGCGTTGTCACGGCCGGTATACGCCTTAGTAGCGTCATCTATCCGGTCGCTCAAGTCCTGAGCGGTCATGGTATCTATAGTCGGCATCCTGTCCCACAGCCCTGAGGATGAAGCGTAGGCCATGGCGCCAGCCCGCACCACCTTCCCAATCGCCATGAGACCGTTATACGCGCGCTCCCTCTTGCTGGATCCAGTATTAAACGTCAAATCGCTCGCTAAGCCAGTAAACCCATCAATCACCAACTTTCTAATTTTCTCAGCAGCTCCTGCCTCCACAGCTGACTCTCTAGTAATCTGCTGATATCTCTCAACTAACGCCAAACCGGCGTAAGCTGGCGCCCGCAAGAGATGTCCGCCGGTCAAAGCCAAGGCGGAATTAGTCATCTCTCTAGTTAGTTGCACCCCCGTCACTCGGTTAACTACCGCCTCATCAACAATCCGCGCGATAGCCCGATTAAAATCAGCATCTGTCTTCTCACGTCGCTCTTCTTGAGTGGCGATAACCTCTCTAATTCGCCCAAGCACCCTGGCCTTATCTTCCTTTGAAAGATACTTAGAAGCCTCTATCCGCTCAGCCATCCGCAGAGACTTCTCCTGTAACGCGTCATATCCCGCGTTCTCCACGTCTACTCGCTGCTGTTCCTTAACATGAGCGCCAATCACTCCGCGTAAAGCTTCTCGCTCCGTAGACGTGTAATGAGACTGGGTTAGATAGCGCAAAAAATCAGGCGCCACAGCTACCCCACCATAACTCATCGCCGTCCTAACCAGTGAAGACGTAAAACTAGCGGCAATGCCGAATTTAGTGTGTTCACGTTCCCCAAGTTCTACCGCGGTTTTTTCTCCCCGCAGGTGATAGGCGACCGACTCATCCACCACGGACTGACCCCTATTCCAAATGTAAGACAAGCCATGGCGCAAACGCGCGCCATAACCACGGTCATTAGCCCCCTGCCTCTCTAATCTATCCGCTAACGGAATAATAATCTT
>CAYGEQ010000001.1:21205-22345 GCA_964348985.1 uncultured Gammaproteobacteria bacterium
GCGAAACCTGAACAATCTTAGGGTCGGTTATTTCCAAGTCATGATTGGCTTCGTCTAAATCAGGCAAAGCCCCAACTCTCGCCTGAGCCAGGTCAATCCGACGCTTCAAAAAATCAGCCGTCTCAGAAAGACTCTTAGGGAATGGCCTGCCCGTCTCTTGCTCATAGCTTAAACGCACCGCGCCTAAGGCATTGACCGTGGCATCAAGCGCCTTCCTTAACTGAACCCGTGATGGCTCATCCGCATCAAGCAAATGATCAATCTCTAACAGCATCTCCCGCAAACGGCCAAACTTCTCTACATATTGAGCGTCAAGCGGATGCTCTATTTCAACTGGCGCTGGAATCTTTTCTGACGGTGACATGACCTCTTCCTGACTCCGCGTCGCCCGGGCTACAGCCTCCTCCCTATCCCTAACCTCCTCACGTCTAGCAATCTCCACCAACACCCCAAACTTAATAAAAAACTCATCCACCTTTTCAGGCCTTAGCATGTGAACCATCTCCTCCTTTGTACAAACTCCCTGCCCCAACCCATCAAGACATCGTTCAAATTGTGCGGGTTCTATAACTTCACCATTCTCATCCCTATCTCTCCAGTATTTACGGTGTATTAAATCATTATATAGCGTAACAAAATCGGGCTCTTCCGGCTCAGCTTCCACGGCGCTTCTCCGGTTCTGCTTGGCCTTTGGCTTAGGCTTAGTCGGCGTCTTCTTGGACCGAATCAAATCCACCGGCTCGACGTTTGCTGTTACCTGAGACTCAGTTAACACATCTAAATTCTTCGCCTGGATAGCCTGAGCCGCCTGAAAACGAGCCTCATCAAATTGCTTCTTAACTCTCGCCAGCGCACTGGGTAAAATTGATTTTTCAATCTCCTTCCAAGAAATAGTACCCAGCATATATGCATCAAACATCCGCCGAACCGCTGCATATCTAGCCTCTTCAGTCTCCCCCATAGCAAGTAACGCCGCCCGCTTCAAAAATTGCAGATCAGTCAAGATCTCATATGAAGTCCTGACCTCTCTCGCCAACATGTCTATCGGTGATTCAGCGGGAGTCTCTATGGATGTCTCCGCTGACGCTGGCTGAGCGGGTTCCTGTTCAGCAACCGCAAGCATAGGCCTATCCTCTGGCG
>CAYGEQ010000001.1:22445-26277 GCA_964348985.1 uncultured Gammaproteobacteria bacterium
CCCATCTGCGCTACCGTCATAAACGGAAACAGCTCAGCCCAGGCTCGCTTCTCTTCGTCAGACAACGGACAATCCAAAAGCAGCTGAGCTAGGTCTGCACCTAAAGCTCGGCTGTCTTGAGATATTTTCCGCATGGAATCCTTGTCCTGGCCGTCGGTCACCATAGCCTCTCTATTGTACCGCAGTTTTCCTCCCCACCGCCTCCCCTTTACGGGATAAGACAGCCGGGTTATGTTTGAATATGTCATATGCCCGAATTAGAATTTTCTACTTTACGTGCAGCTCTTGATGATCGGTACTCCCCAGAGGATATCCGCTTGGTTGAGCGTGCTTTTGAGTATGCAAAATTAGCGCACACCGGGCAGGCACGTCATACTGGCGAGCCGTATTTCGCCCACTGCGCTAACGTAGGTAAAAAACTCGCCCTCCTAAAACTACCCAGCGAAGTAATCGCGGCCGGGCTCCTACATGACGTACCGGAGGATACCGACAAAACGCTAGAGGATATAGAACTTGAGTTTGGCGCAGATATCAGAAGCATGGTTGGCGCCATTACTAAACTAGGTAAAGTTAAATATCGCGGAGAAGAACGCTACGCAGAAAATCTGCGCAAGATGTTCGTAGCCATGGCGGAAGACGTGCGTGTTATTTTCATCAAATTCGCTGACCGCTTACATAACCTGGAAACGCTCTACGCCCTCCCGGAAGCCAAACGTCAGCGTATTGCCCAGGAAGTGCTGGAAATCTACGCCCCTATCGCTAACCGCTTAGGCATGGGTGAATATCGTGGAGAATTTGAGGACTACGCTTTTAAATATCTTGAACCAAAAGAATACAGCTGGACTCAGCACCTCCTGGAGGAACGGGTCAAAAAATTCGGCCCAGCTCTAGACCGCGCACTGCATGACGTGGCCCTTGAGCTTACTAAACACGGCATTGTTAACGCGGACGTGCACGGCCGGGTAAAACACGCCTACAGCCTGCATCGCAAGCTAGGGCGCTACAAACAAGATATTGGCAAAGTGTATGACATCGTGGCCTTGCGGGTAGTAGTGAAAGATATTCCCGAGTGTTACGCCGTGCTCGGTATTCTGCACGGCATGTACACACCGCTTCCCGGCCGCATCAAAGACTACATTGCCCAGCCCAAACCAAACGGCTACCAGTCACTGCACACTACTGTCTTTGATAACGAAGGCTCAATTCTTGAATTTCAGATTCGCACCGTCCAGATGCACGAAGAAAACGAATACGGTGTGGCGGCGCACTGGAAATACAAATCTGGCGACAGCGAAAAAGCTCGGCAAGTCCGTTGGATGGAGGAGCTAGCCATCATTCAAAAAGAGCTCTCCACGGACGACTTCATGAAGCACTTGAATGAGCTTAAGTTAGACATGTTCCGTGACCGCATCTTCGTCTTCACTCCCCGTGGAGATGTTCTAGACCTCCCCGAAGAATCAACTCCGGTCGATCTGGCGTACTCAGTTCACTCCGAGATCGGCAACAAAGCCGTCCAGGCTCGCATCAACGGCGAAATCGCCTCTCTCTCCACCCCTCTCAAATCCGGCGACCTCTGCGAAATCATCACGGACAAAAACCGAAAATATCCGAACGAAGATTGGCTCAAATTCGTCAAAACCAAACACGCGCGAGACAAAATAAAAGACGCCCTCAAGGACTCCAAGACGGGCATCATTTCGAGTTTGATTAAAAAATATAGAGGGTAATTTAAAAAGCACAAAAATCGTTATCTAGAAAACCAATCAATAAGCAAGGCGTTACGTTCGTTCTGGATCTTCAATAAGCCGTGATCATTGCCAGGAAATATTTTTATAGTCGCATTCGAGCCTAAGACCATGGCCATCTCTTTTGATTGTCGAACACTAACCCGATCGTCATCTTCCGAATGGAGTAAAAGGAATTGGATACCCGAAAACCGCTCCGCAAAAGTAAGCGCGCTTCTATCCGTAAGATTTTTTTCATCCAGCTCAAAAAGCTGATCCCGCTCCAACATAGAATAGAGATCTGGTCGTTCGCGTGCAGTGTCTCTCATGTCGAACAAACCGCCAACAAACGCCGCTTTAGAAACCGGCAAACCCTGTTGCATAGCCCTACAGGCGTTCACCGCGCCTCTGGAAAACCCGAGTATGCCCAAAAAATCTCCGTCCTCATAAACACCATCTGCTCGGAGAACGTCAAGCAGGGCAAGAACATCCGCTACGTCCCTACCCCCGTATTGGTCCTTTCCTTCGGAATTTGGCCCCCCAGAATACTGAGTAGCATAAACAGCAAAACCGGCTTCCGCCAATGGCACAAATAGGGTTTCAAGAGCGAAAGAATCTATCGCTCCAAAATCACGGTTTCCCCCACGACAAAAAATAATTGGCTTATTTTTTTTTCCACCATTCGAACATCGGAACCCTTCGATGGTTCCGTTCGGTGAATGGTACAAAAATTTACCGCAAACAGTTTTCATAAAGTGAAGGGGTTCCCTGGTGGGAACCCCGAAGGTCGTTGATCAGACTAACCCGCATACTCTTCGCGGGCGTAGTGCCAGTTGTCCGACGGGATCCCGCCGAACTCGCGGTGCATCGCGTCGATGGTCTCGAAGAGGTCGGCGTGCTCCAACCGCTTCTCGCCCAAACGCTGGGGGGCGTGGTGGAGGAAGCCGCCGAAGTAGATGTTGCAGAAGTCGGCGTAGTCCTTCGTGTAGAGGACGAAGCGGTGCCAAGCTTCATCGATCTGCGGAGTGGGAACCGTGGTCGGCGGCGTAACAGCCGCGAGCCAGAGGAACCGCTTGAGGTCGTCGAAGAGCGCCTTCGCCTGCTGCGGCGTAACGCCGAGCTCCTTCTCAATCCGCTCGACGACGTCTGGGTTCTCGTACTTCATGACATCCTCAAGGGACGTCTTGCTTCGAACCGCCTCCGGAGAAACCGCGAGCGAAAGGCCCGAGGACGAGGTGGCGATCCAGAGGGCTGCAATGAGGACACCGCGATGCCGGGTATCCTGCTGAACGGTCGACATGTACCACTTCCTTTGTCTTGACGTGACGCTAGCTTTCACTAGCAGAGTATTAATAGCAAACATGCCTCTACATAGCAAGCACCCTCTTGGTAAGGCAAAAAGACGACCTGAAAGACTCAAAAACCGGCATCATTTCGAGTTTGATTAAGAAGTACAGAGGCTAAAAAAGAAGAACCGCACCGCGAAGGCCGGTGAGGCTCTTCGGGTGCGGTCAAGCGGTCAAACATCTTAATCATCTGAGAGTAAGCCACGAAGAAGATCGAATCCCCGCCTAAGCCAGCCCACATTCTCACTCACCTTTTCCGCGGCCTCAGCAGCCTTCTCCAGCTTGTCCGCAACCTTTCCCGAGACTGCTTCGGCCCGCTGTGCAACGCCCCTCGGTGGTTGGACGAGCCTAAGTGAACCGTCAGAAGAGCGAATGAAGACCGCTCCGCAAAATCCACTCTCGCACTGGAATCCATCTTGGTTCATGGGTCCGTCAAGCTCGGCGTCAGGACCGTGTCGATGGCCTCCCATTGGCGGCTGCCCCAAAATCACAGACAGGAGTCCCTCACCGCATTGCGTACAGTTCAAGATACCTCCATAAGTTCGACATACGTACCGTCGAAACCGCCCCCAGTGTAACAAAAAATTACACCTCGTCAACGATTTAATACAAAAAAGAGGCCAGTATTAGCCTCTTTCATGGCTCTAGACCCTTCCCCCTTCCAGGGGGATTAAATGTGGTCGATAACTAGTCCTTCGCCAACCGCTCTACCAAACTCTTCAAATCTTCTTTAGCGTAGAAATAGATAGAAATCTTGCCCCC
>CAYGEQ010000001.1:26377-31179 GCA_964348985.1 uncultured Gammaproteobacteria bacterium
GCCTGGGGAAATTTCAGAAACAATCAGCGGCTGGAGAATTCCATGTTCCTTAATGCTAGCTTCAAGTTCAGCTAAATCATCAGGCGCAAAATTTCTTCTGGGCTGGCGAGGGTTCTCGACAATGCTAGACGGCGAAACCTGCTTAATGCGCAAATCTCCTTCTTTGACCTCATCAATCGGCTCTGGAGTGAACGAGGCCGAAGCAACAGCCTCCGGCTCTTCTAAGCTCACTTTAAGCGGCACGGTCATGGCCGGCATGGACAGTAACGATCCGAGACCTCTGCCTAACCCTCCCTTAGGTTTGTTCATATAGACTTCAGGCTAGTCAACCTTCTCTCTTTCCAAGAATTCTCTAGCTAGTCGCTCATAAGCCTTAGCCGCTTTACTAACCGGATCGTAGTGGATGATGGACTTGCCATAGCTAGGTGCTTCAGCTAACCGAATACTACGCGGAATAACCGAGCGGAAAATCTTTCCTGGAAAATGCTTATATAGTTCCTGCAGTACCTGGTTAGCCAAATTAGTCCGGGGATCAAACATGGTAATCACCGCACCCATGACCGCTAACTCTGGTTTGATATTAGTTTTAACTAAGTTCACCGTCTGCAAAAGCTGACCTAGTCCTTCTAACGCGTAATACTCAGCCTGCACCGGTACGAGCACGCTATCACTGGCCACTAACCCATTAACGGTCAACAAGCCAAGGGATGGCGGGTTATCAATGAAGACGTAATCATAGTCACCCTTAACTGAGTCAATCGCCTGCTGAAGCTTACGCTCACGGTTAAATTCATTAACCAGCTCCACCTGGGAACCGGCCAAATCTGGGTTAGCGGGAATTAAGAAAAGATTGGAGTGGGCAGTGGGTACAATGACCTCAGCCGCCTGTTTATCCCCCGCTAGCATCTCGTAAGAACCCTGCAAATCAGCTGGCACTAAGCCCAAACCACTGGTGGCATTGCCCTGTGGATCAAGATCTACTAGCAGAACTTTTTTACCAAAATCAGCCAAAAAAGCCGCTAAATTCATGCTGGTAGTAGTCTTGCCTACCCCTCCCTTTTGGTTAACAACGGATACTACATGGACCATAGTCCCGGATATTCTAACATACTTTGCCTTTTTACTAGGTTCTGCTACCATGTGTGCCATCTGTGCCACGGTGGCGGAATGGTATACGCGACGGACTCAAAATCCGTTTCTCGTAAGGGATTGAGGGTTCGAGTCCCTCCCGTGGTACCACAGATATTGTTTCTTGGCCGGGTAGCTCAGTCGGTTAGAGCGAAGGACTCATAAGCCTTAGGTCGTGGGTTCGATTCCCACCTCGGCCACCAAAGAAAAACAACATAAAATGCGTCCTGGCGTTGTCGCCTCCGTCGCTCCGGCCTCGTCGTACCTGCTCAGTACGCCTCGGCCGTCGCTCGTCGGCTCCTAGCCAGAACACATTTTATGCCGTTTTTCAGAGCATGAACGCTTGCAACTTTTCATACATTCTGTTATCATTTTGTCGCGGGATAGAGCAGCCAGGCAGCTCGTCGGGCTCATAACCCGGAGGTCGCTGGTTCAAATCCAGCTCCCGCAACCAAAAAACTCGTCCCTGGACGAGTTTTTTGTTTTGCCAATAAATTCAAGCGAAAAGTGGCTATTCTTTGCCAAGAGTTAAGAAAAGTGCTATCCTGCCTCCCGACTATGACCCTAACTACTCACGTAGCTATTGGTGCAGGAATTGGCGTACTCATGGAAAATCCGGCTCTCGGATTCACCTTGGGTGTGATTTCCCACTTCCTGGTAGATATGATCCCCCACGGCGATACCGCGCTTGTGGATAGATTTTACGTCCAAAAAGAACGCTTGATCCCCGTGGCTTACACCACCACTGACGCAGTCCTAGCTGTCATGCTCCTGGTCTTCCTGGGAGTAATTAAGCCAGATAGCGTTAGCACTATTCCCTTTGCCATGTCCGTCATAGGTAGCGTACTACCTGACCTCTTAGTGGGTATTGTAGACATCTTTCACAAAAGCAAAATCGGTCGGGCTTACTACAATTTTCACTTCTTTTTTCATGACTACTTCTCCCGCACCTACGGAGATGTAAACTTAAAAGCCGCCATCGCGGCCCAGGCTGTTTTCGTGATTCTAGTGGTCAAGTTAATTTACGGCCTCAACTAAGTAAACAAAAGACCCAGGCCAACAGTCAAAGCTGCTACTAAGCCTTGACCGCCCAAAACCCCCAAAAAAATCCCCGTCGCTGCCCCGCGAAAGGGGATTTTAAGTACCACTGCAGCAGTTGTAGCCGTCCATATCCCAGTCAAAGGAAAAGGGATAACTAAAAATAAAAATAAGGCTAAGGCACCATATTTCTCATAACCATCTTTCAGCTTCCGCTCGGCCCGAGCTATAAATGCATCAAGCGGCCTAAGGAGCGGTGGACACACCTTCGCAAGTGACGAACGCAATAGCTCCAGCCCAAAGAACAACGGAAAAAATAACGCTGCACTGCCCACTAAAGCTAATCCGTAAGCTGCCACTGGAGAAAAAGAAAACTGCTCGACCGCGTAAGGAATAGCCAGCTGATACTCAGTGATGGGCATCATGGCTAAAATAATAACCTTGAGCCAGGCCGGTGTCCCACCTAGAATATTTATCACCCACTCGGCTACGGCTTCGGCCATACAAATGTGTTAAAAACCCACACCGCTAAATTTTTGACATCCGTGAAGCGGTCATCAATTTTATCTGCCCCTAAGACCACAATTACTACATCATCACCTTCGTGCTCAATCACTGTAGCTAAACAATAACCAGCCTGTGGAATGTAGCCGGTCTTGCCAGCTACCACCCTATAATCACCGCTGGCCTGAGAGCCCAACAGCAGGTTAGTGTTTTCAACATTCACACTAAAGCCGCTTGACTGAGTGACCGTCAAGACCGGCAACACCATTAACTCGCGCAATACCTCGGATTGTTGCGCAGCTAAAACCAAGCGGCTTAAATCACGTGCGGTAGAAACATTTTCAGCAGAAATACCACTTGGATCCACAAACACGGATTGCGCCATTCTAAGCTCCCTAGCCTTCTCATTCATCTGGCTTACAAACTCCTCTTGAGACAGCCCGGACAGTCTAGCTAGAGCATGCGCCGCAGTATTATCAGAGCCAACCACTGCCGTCCCAAGCACATCCCTGAGGCGTACCCCGTCTTCAAACTTCAAATATGTCCGGCCCCCACCCACGTAATCATCGGTTATCAGCTGAACACTGGTTGACAGCTCAGGCTGAGCATCCAAAAAAACCACCGCGGCCATGAGCTTGGTAATACTGCCCATAGGCCGGACATCATCCGGCTTTTCCGCATACAGAGTAGCTCCGCTCTTCACGTCCACCACTATTGAGCTATCCGCGTTTGTCATCACCCCAAAACTATTGCTGACTATTTTCTTAGGCGGTGGCACCGTTCGGTCCTCGGCTAAAGGCAAATATGTCTTACTGGCAGACAGCAAAAAATGAGCTGCCGTGAGCGGCACCGGTGCCGCTGATACTTCATTTTCTAAAAGGGCGGCATCTATTGGGGCAACTGAAAAAAGACTGGAAGCGAAAACTAGCTGTGCTAGAAGCCTAGCTATCATAATGCCTCGGTCATACTGGCCGTCAATGAGGCGAGCAGCTTATCAATCTTGGCATTCGAGTGCAGCTCGCCATACTCAGGCAGTTCAGCTACATCATGCAAGCCTAAATAACGCATGGCGTCCGGTGATAGGGAATAAACAGGCTGTCCCTTCAAAGAATTCTCTTTCTCATTGACCAAACCACGCATCAGCAAATTGCGTAAAATGAGAGTGCAATTAACGCCTCTAATAGCCTCAATTTCAGGCTTAGTAATTGGTCCGCGGTAAGCAATAATCGTCAGCGCTTCAAGCGAAGGACGCGTGAGCTCCCCCGCTTCATCTTTAACTAGTGCACTAGCCACATCAGCACAGGCTGGATTGGTGACCAATTGCCACTCATCGCCGGTGCGTGCAAGATGAATGCCGGATTCCTCTACATTCATCTTTTCCGCCAGCGTAATCAGATCAGCCTCTACCTCACTCGCCTTCAAATTCAAAGATTGCGAAATTGACCGAACCGACAAAGGTTTAGTGGAAAGAAATAAAAGCGCTGAGATCTTAGCCTGCGTCATACTTTGGATAATTCAATCTCGCCAAAAGCCCCCTTCTGCTCAACTGAAACAACTTGTCTGCGTAACAGCTCTAGAAGTGCCAAGAAGCTTACCACAACCTCCATCTTACTCCTGGCCCCGCGGACCACCTCCGAAAATGAAACCCTGGCTCTCGTCTCAAGCGCACCCTTCATCTCCTCAATTCGCTCTTCCACAGACTTAATACGCTCCATGGAAGTCTCCTGAAGAGCAAAAAATGGCTCCAGTCGCTTAGTCACGTTCTTGTACGCCTCAAATAACCCCGCAACATTAAGCGACGGCGGCGGTAAAAAGACCGGCTCCAGCTGCTTGACCCGAACATACGGTCTAGCCATCATAGTCGCCTTACCGAACCGTTCTTCCAACTTCTTTGAGGCCTCGACGAATTCCTTATACACCCGCAGCTGTTCTTCAAGCTCATCAATCCCCTCCTCCGCTTCTTCGTCGCGCATCAAATACGGCATCAATTCTCTGCTCTTCAAATAAATAAGGCGGGAGGCAACTAAGAGAAAATCGGCCAACTCTTCCACCGGCACCTTAACAGTTTCCATTCGCTTCAAATACTCATCTGTCACTTGGGCGAGGGAAACCTTCGAGATAGACAGCTCCTT
>CAYGEQ010000001.1:31279-35728 GCA_964348985.1 uncultured Gammaproteobacteria bacterium
ATTCGCTTCCTTCAGCGCCTTTTCGGGGAGCGGGGACGGTGCACCCATCATGTGGTCACGCGCGTTACCGTCCTTAGGGAAAGCCATAACTTCACGGATGTTGGCCTCGCCCTGGAAGAGCGCCATGACACGGTCTACACCAAGCGCAATACCTCCGTGTGGTGGCGCACCCAGCTCAAACGCTTTCATCATGTGACCAAACTGTGAATCGATGGTCTCAGCTGGGAAGCCCATGATCTCAAAGACCCGGCGGAGCATCTCAGGCTGATGGTTGCGGATTGATCCGCCACCGATCTCGAAACCGTTGAGCACAATGTCGTACTGGCTAGTAATGATATCGCCAATGTCTTCTTTGTTGGCCAACTTATCTCTCCATTCTGGAAGAGCTGCGGAGAACGGATTGTGCGTGAAGGTCCAACCGCCGTCTTCAGTCTTTTCGAAAAACGGGAAGTCAATCACCCAGCAGAAGGCAAAAAGATTCGGGTCGTTCTTATCTTCACGAATATCTGGACGATCATTTCCGTACTTTTCCATGGACTCCTTGTACGTCATCCGCGGGAATGGCAGCTGCTGAATCTTGGCATCAGGGCGGTGCGTCTTGACCAGCTGGATCAGAAGCTCCTCAATCATACCCATCACGTCTTCCCGCTCCACAAAGCTCATTTCAAGGTCGAGCTGGGTGAATTCCGGCTGGCGGTCACCGCGCTGGTCCTCATCACGGAAACACTTGGCCAGCTGGTAGTAGCGCTCTACACCAGACACCATGAGCAGCTGCTTAAACTGCTGTGGAGACTGCGGCAGAACGTAGAAGTTCCCTGGATGTGGGCGTGAAGGAACAATAAACTCCCGAGCGCCTTCTGGAGTGCCCTTCGTAAGAATAGGAGTTTCAACCTCAATAAATCCTTTCTCGTTGAAAAAGTGGCGCATGTCCTGAAACACAGCATGACGCGTGCGGAGGTTCTTCTGCATGCGCTCTGAGCGAAGATCTAGGTATCGATACGTAAGGCGAGCCTCTTCGTTGACTGGCCGCGTGTCCTTGTCAATCTCAAACGGAGGTGTCTTCGCTTCATTGAGTACAACAATAGACTTGGCCAAGAGCTCAACAGTGCCGGTCTTCAGCTTATCATTCACCTGCTTAGCTCCTCTGGCCTGCACGACACCAGTGATGGCGACAACCCACTCCGAGCGGAGCTTAGTCGAGATCTCGGCGGAATCTCCAAGTTCTGCCGGTACAGCTACTACCTGGAGCAACCCATCCTTATCGCGCAAATCAAAAAACGCTACCTTGCCCATGTCGCGCCGAGCATGAATCCAACCAGCTACGGTCACCGTCTCCCCCACCTTGCCAACTATCTCTGATGTAAGAAGTCTTTGCATAAATATTTTCTGTGTCGAGGGGAACAAAAATTCGCCCTCACAACACAATTCAGTTAAGAATCATGTGCTAAGGGCGAATTTCAGTTCGCGGTGCCACCTTGCTTTGTACTTTTTCTTGAATTGTCGCCCCACGCGGTTGTCAGTCGCGCTTAATTACCCAAAGACCATAGGCCTGGCAGAAAAAGTTGTCAAGGTGGATAAAAGTGGTCACCTGCAAAATCCTATGATATGTTAAAAAGGCCCTTCAAGGCAGGAGATCCCCCATTGTCAGACCACGCTACGTCGCTCCCCGCGACTACCGACCATCCCACCGACGGCCTCCCCATCACCCCTGAAAAGGAGTGCTTCACTGAGCAGCAACTCGCGCTCTTCGAGAAGATGACCGAGCTGTGCCGTGGCGCAGTTCGCGCTGTCAGACTAGGAGTAGACCAAGCTACCGGTCAGGACCGGTACGGGTACGACGTCCTGGTGAAAGCCAATGTCATCGAGGAAAAGATGGGCAAGAAGACCAAGCGACGCATCATCCGCGCCTTCTGGTCCATCATCGACCTCATTCGTGAGCGGCGTGGTCTGGACAAAGAGCTGGTCCTCTACATGGGCCCAATCTTTCAGGTGGCCCTCATCATGAATGGCCCATCGTAGGACTTCGGTCCACCACACGTCCGCCACCTCGTCGCATCGAGGGGGCGGACGTCACTTTTTTTCGGCAAAAAATAACAGACTCCAAAACGGTTCGTCCATTTGATAACCGGGAACGTGATGACGCATCAGGTCATGCACGCAGGCCGCAAAGGCACTTACATGCTCAGCCTTAAGGGCTGGCCTCACGTAATCAGAATACTGAGACTCTCTAGCAAACCGCATCAGCGTAATAATTTCCTCCTCTAGCGCTCGGGCAGCCACCCATTCACGCGGCTCAGCCAACGTACAGTTAGTACAAACTAGTCCGCCTCGGCCATCATGCCAACGAAAAGATAAGGGAAGAATGTCGCCCTTACAAGCCAGGCACGAATTTAATTCGACTTCATAGCCGAGCATCGAAAGTAGTCTGAGCAAAAACCCACCCAGCACAAAAGTTGTACGTGCCGGTGTAAAAACACTCGTATCATTTAAAAATTGCAGGAGCGCTCGGTACTCATCGTAAAGTTCTTGGTCTGGCAGATCCTGTTGCACAGTCTTTTCGAGTAATGCCCCGGCAGCATGCGTTAACATTCGTCCATCAAGCGACTGAGCCAGTTCTCGGAAGGCATGTTGTCGCTCCGCTCCAATCACCGTCATCCCCCGCTGACCCTTAATAATCTCCAGGGTAATCACCGAAAATGGATCCAGATGTGGAGCCACCTTGGCCTTGCCCTTGCGCGCACCCCGACCAATAAACTCAATTTTCCCGTGATCCCTAGTCAAAGCTGAATAACGCCTGTCCGCCTCCCTAAAAGGCGAAACCGTCAGAATCATGGCTTCAGTTTTTAGGGATGACCACATAATTTACGGCTGGTCGGAATACTGTTCTACGCCCATAGAACCCTCATCAAAATAAGCCTGCAGAATAATCATGGCCGCCAGCGCATCCTCTTCCGCCTTCGCTCCAAACTCATGCTGTACCCGGCGTGCTTCGGTGGACGAAAACTGTTCATCAACTGCGTAAGTCGGTAACCCACTTTCTGTCTTTAACTTCTCCTTAAAGGCCAGCGTCAATTCAAGTTGAGTTTGTTTTTGATGCGCCTCTGGCACCGGTAGGCCTACCACTAATGCCTCTATCCCCTCTTGCTTAATAACTTTCAGCACCTCTTGGAGCCCGCCAAAAACTACCCCAAAAGGCACAGCCACTCGGCCGCCGTCATCGCCTATAGCTAGACCTATTTTTCGTTGTCCAAAATCAATGCCAAGATACTTCACACTAGGGAGTGGTAAAACGAACTTTAATTACAGCCCCCTCGCTCATCACTGGCAAATCTACGCCGGCCCGATAAACTTTATCACCATCATCTTTAAACATGAGAGCAAAGTATTGGTTAACCGGCTCAAGTGGTTCAGCTAGCTTAATAATAAAATCTTTATATTCACCTGGCTCTAGAAAAACTGACCTGCCCACCACCTCCCCCGGTGCCTGACCAATCGCTTGGTGGAAAGTAATAAAGCCTGGAGTCTTAACCACCGCATCAACCGTGATCTCCCCCAGCTGCTCAGCGTCTGGCTCAGCTACTGATAAAGCGCTGCCCGTAGCCTCCACTGGCACATAGCTGATCTCTGGCGCCTTAGGGGCAAAGATAAAAAAGGCCGCAATTAATAGCACCATCACTAACACAATAACCAGTCCGGTCACGTCTTCTTTTTTTAAGTACATAGCTCAAGCTGCTTCTTAATATAAGCCGCGTCTTCCTCCGCTGCCGTCTCATAATCCACAAAAAAATCACAAGAACCTACCCTAATCTCATAACCTCCATCATAGGAGTTTTCCGTAATATAAACCGCGTCCTCCACGCCGAGCGCCTGGAGAGTCTGCCGTAAAAACGCCTCGTGGATCTCCTTATGCTCATGCATAGCGAATATTAGCCATATTCTTGACCAAAACTACTCCCGCATGCTAACATATCTGCACAAGTTCGTTAATGCCTCAATTCGTGCTGACTTCGGCCCTTGGTCGAATAAAGCGCGGATGGGCCACGGTAATCCCCCGTGGAGGCAACCTGCCAGAGCTTCCCACCGAAGCACCGACAGGACGGGATGTCCCACTAACGCCCGGGGTCTTCAAAAAACAAGCTTAGTGCTTTCTCCGCCCTGCTTGCAGGCAATTGCTCTAAGCCTTTTTGAAAAATTTCCGCGTTCTCCAAACACGGAACAGGGCGTCTTCTCAGGTCCCTTCGGGTTCTATCCCCGGAGGGACCTCTTAATTTAAATTTTCACTGCTGGTTCAGGCGTCAGAATTTCTGGACCTCCAGGTAGCAAAGCTACGGTGACTTCGAAATGCGCCGCGAGAGAATTATCCGCGGTCACAATTGTCCAACCATCTTTAGCGGTAATTACATCGTCAGTCCCAAGAGTAAGCATTGGCTCGATAGCTAAACACATACC
>CAYGEQ010000001.1:35828-58978 GCA_964348985.1 uncultured Gammaproteobacteria bacterium
CCCACCGGCACCGTCACCGCCATATCCGTACACATGTCCTTATACCAACAGCCAATGTCGAGTCCAACAATATCGCCCTCGTTTAAAACAATCTCTCGAGAGCCAACACCGTGCACAACTTCTTCGTTTACCGATATACAAACGGTTGATGGGAAAGGAATCTTATTTCCGCCCTTATAGCCTAAAAACGACGGCTTGCCGCCACCGGCTTCAATTGCTTCGCGAGCAATGTCATCGAGCTGCTTCATGGTCACGCCCGGCTTCACGGCATCAACCGCAGCTTGGAGCGCTTTCGATAAAAGAGCCCCGCCTTCGCGCATGGCCTGAATTTCTTCTGCTGTTTTTATTAATGCCATAGGAGTATTGGAAAGGGACGCAGAATGTTCTCGGAAAAATTGTTAGGAGGTAATCCGACTCCAATTTTTACGAGGACATTCGTAGTCCCTATAAAACGAACAGTCTTTGAATTCTCTCAGCTACTTCATCTACCGTCCCCATCCCGTCTACCTCCCTCACCACTCCCTGTGTCCGGTATTCTTCAATGATCGGCACCGTGTCAGTGGTATAGATGCCCAAGCGCTTTTCAATTACTTCTGGTGTGTCATCAGTGCGGCCCTCAGTAATCGCCCGATTCTGCAGTCTAGCTCTTGATTCTCGCTTCGGGATATCAATCACCAGCACCACAGTCGGCTGATCAAACCCGACAAACGCTTTCATTTGTTCAAAGTTACGTGGAAAGCCATCCAGGATATAACCGGCAGCCACATCTGGCTGGGTCAAACGCTTACGTAAAACTGCTTCGGCCGTAACGTCTGAAACCAGGTTACCGGAATCTACAATAGCCCTCACCTCTTCTGCCAAAGACCCGGTTCCCTGCGCTTCTTCTCTTAAAAGATCGCCCATGGACAGATATGGTATCCCCAGGAAGGCCGATAACCTCTTCGCCTGCGTTCCCTTCCCACTTCCCTGCGGCCCTAAGATAAATATTCTGTGCATAAGCTACCAAAGGATAGTAACCGTTATAAGTGAAAAAGAAAACAGCCCCGGTGGGGCTGGATTCTTTTACTTGTTATCGTAACTTCTCATGGTCAGCTGAGCTTCAATTTGCTTAGCCATGTCCACAATGACTGACACCACGATGATGACGGAAGATCCACCTACCACCAGGTTCTGCGTCCCAGTCACTTCCTGCATAACCACCGGTAAGACTGCAATCACGCCCAGGAAAACTGCGCCCAGGAGCAAGAGACGATTGGTTACCCATTGCAAGTACTTAGCCGTTTGTTCACCAGGGCGAACGCCCGGGATGAACCCGCCCTGCTTCTGCAGATTTTCAGCCACCTGTTCAGGCTTGAAGACTACGGAAGAGTAGAAGAAGGTAAAGGCAAAAACCAAGATGAAGTAAACAATTCCGTAGAAATAGTTATTACCAAACAAGACAATTGTCTTAGTGGCCAACTGTTGAATTACTTCAGTTCTAGCCGTTACGAAGAACTGAGCAATCAGCGGTGGCAGAACAATCAAAGACAGAGCGAAAATGATAGGAATCATGCCACCCATGTTGATCTTCAGTGGCAAGGATGAAGTCACACTAGAACCAGAACCGCCACCACGAGCGTACTGAACAGGAATGTTCCGTACGGCCTCGCTCATGTACACCACACTCACCACCGTCACCAAGGTCAGACCCAAGAACAACATGATGTTCGTGGTATCAGCACTGGTCGCAGCGGATAATGACTGAACCAAAAAGCCTGGAGCGGAAGCAATGATGCCTGAGAAAATCATGATCGAAAGCCCGTTACCCATCTTGCGCTCGGAAATAAGCTCGCCCAACCACATCAAGAAGATAGTACCAGCCATCATAGACAGCATGGCGAGCAAATAATCCATGGAAGAGAAAGTCAGCTGAGTACCAAGTGATGCGCTGGATTGCTGGAGAAGCTTAAGGATGCTGTAGCCTTGCAGGAAAGACAGTGGCACCGTCAAAAACCTAGTCCAGCGGTTAATCTTCTGCCGACCCTGTTCTTCCTTCTGCATCTCCTCAACAGACGGGAAGATCATGCCGAGTAGCTGGAAAATGATGGAAGCCGTGATATACGGACCAACACCCAACGCCACAATGGAGAAACTAGTCAGCGTACCACCGGAGAAGACGTTTAACAATCCAAGGAACTGGTTACCGGCCAATAAAGCGTCCAAACCTGAGGTATCAATTCCCGGGACCGGAATATGGGCCGCCAAACGGAATATCGTAACACAGAAGAGCATGAAGAGTAGACCATTTCGTAGCTCCTTAGTCTTCAGGATCCGCAGGAATACGTTCATACCTATAAAGAATGGTTACTCAATCTTACCGCCCACCTTTGCAATCATCTCTGCTGCTGACTTGGAAACTTCACAATTCTTGAGAACAATGGCGTGTGTTAGCTCCCCACCGCCCAGGATCTTCACGCTGTGAGAACCCTTAGGGATTAAGCCCTTAGCTACAAGTGTCTTCGGCGTAACTACTTCATTAGCCAAAGTCTTCTTTTCGAGATCGCCAATATTAATAGAAGCAATTTTCTCAGCTAGAGAAGTGAAACCGCGCTTCTTAGGCGTGGCCAACAACGTGTGGCGCATACCAAGACGCTTAAGACCGCCCACGCCAGAGCGAGAACTCTGACCCTTCTGACCGCGTCCGGCGGTGGTTCCTTTGGAACCCAGTCCGCGTCCAACGCGCTTCTTGAGGGTCTTGGCGCCCTTTGCAGAGCGAATATTTGAGAGGGTAATAGCCATATTATTTCTTTCCATCAACCTTTGGCTCAGGCATCTTCAAGGCGCTTAGAGCCAAGAAAGTAGCCTTCGCACTGTTGATCTTGTTCTTAGCTCCCAAGAGCTTGGAGACAGCGTTTGGCACGCCGGCTAGTTCAAGCACCATACGCGTTGGGCCACCGCTCTTAAGTCCAGTACCCTTTGGCGCTGGCTTCAAAAGAACCTTAGCTGCAGCGTACTTACTGTACACCTCGTGCGGGATGGTTTCATTAACCAGTGGGACAGTTACCATGTTTTTCTTAGCCTGACGGAAAGCTTTTTCTACAGACATAGCCACGTCCACACCCTTAGCTACGCCAAAGCCTACGCGGCCACGGCGATCACCAATGATAATAGAAGCGCGGAAACGCATGCGCTTACCACCCTTAGTTACACGAGTAACGCGAACAAGTTCCAAAATCTTCTGCTCAAATTCGCGTGGTTCACGTTCTGGGCGTCCGCCGGAGCGTGGTCCGCGTCCACGGCTATCCCCACCACGTCCACCTGGACCTCCCTGGCCTGGTCGGCCACCGCCAGCACCACCACGAGCTGGTGGGCGTCTATCAGTACGCGGCGCTACCTTAGCAGGTGCTGCAGCTGGAGTAATCGTTGTTTTTGCTTCTTCCATAGGATATTAAAACTGGAGTCCAGCTTCACGAGCGGCATCGGCTAGCGCCTTAACACGACCATGGTAGCGGAATGAACCCTTATCAAAGACTACTGCCTTAATGCCAGCGGCCATAGCCTTCTCAGCCACGTCCTTGCCAACCATTACAGCTAGCTCCATGCCCGTCTTCTTGGCATCCATCTTCAAGTCAGAAGAAGCGGCCAAAGTCTGACCCTTGGTATCGTCAATAATCTGAGCCGTAACGTGCTTAGAAGAACGAAAAACTGACAAGCGTGGTCGCTCGGCGGTTCCCTGTACTTTAGCCCGGATACGGGTAGCTCGGCGAATTGCCTGAGCACGCTTCTGTTTGAGATTTTTAGGGGTCATAGGCTTATTTCTCGCTCTTAGCTGCCTTACCTGCCTTGCGACGAATCACTTCATCAGAATACTTGAAGCCCTTACCCTTATATGGTTCCGGCTTCTTAAGTGATCTGATCTCAGCCGCTGCACGGCCAACGGACTCGGCATCAATACCAGAGAGGGTCAAATTGTTACCCTCGATCGTCGCCGTCACGCCGTCTGGCAATGGGTAATCTACATCATGCGAGAAACCGAGTGACATGTGCAGTCCCTGGCCCTTATTAGCCATCTTGAAACCAACACCGTTCAACTCCAATTTCTTAGCATAACCTTCGGTCACACCCTTCACCATCTTCTGAAGAAGAGCGCGCATGGTGCCCCAAATAGCCCGGTCGTCGCCCTCTGGATCGTTCACGGTAACGTCAAGCTGAGCCCCACCGGTAGAACCGGCAGACTGCGCAACATGTGCGTTAGCGTGAAGATTAAGGGTCAAAGAACCCTTAGGACCCTTCACAATTACTTTATCGTTTGCAATCTCCGCGGTTACACCGGCGGGGAGGAAAACTGGTTTTTTACCTATACGCGACATATTAGTAGACTTCGCAAATAAGTTCTCCACCCAAACGGCGCTTCTTAGCCTCATCACTGGTCATTAAACCATTAGGCGTAGAAACAATAGCGATACCGAAACCGGAACGAACACGCTCCAGCTCAGTAGACTTAACATAAACACGGCGACCTGGCTTACTAACACGCTTCAAATTAGAAACGCGTGGCATACCGTTGGCCTCGTAACGTAACTCGACCTTAAGAACCGGTCGGCCATTTTGTTCCTCTCGGCTAACAGCCTGAAGGAAGCCCTCACTCTCCAAGATCTTCGCCAAGGCGAATTTCATTTGGGAGAGGGGCATGGAAACCGTCTCCGCTTTCACCATAGCGGCGTTGCGGATACGAGTGAGCATGTCTGAGATTGGGTCTGTCATCATAGGATTACCAGCTAGCTTTCCGAATGCCGGGGATCTCTCCCACGTTTGCAAGCTCACGGAAACAGATGCGGCACAAGCCGAAGTCCCGCATGAAGAAACGCTTTCTTCCACAGCGCCAGCACCGTAGTACGTGGCGAGTCATGAACTTGGGGGTCTTTTTAGACTTGGCGATTTGATTGGATGTTGCCATATCTTAAGCTCGGCTGATTTTCTCTTTGGTAGCAAATGGGAACCCGAGGCCTCTCATCAGCGCCACTCCTTCCGCATGATTTCTGGCGGTAGTAGTGATGGTGATCTGCAAACCATGAAGAGATTCTACTTCATCCGGCAAGATTTCCGGAAAAGCCGTGTGCTCAGTGAAGCCGTAGTTGAAGTTTCCGTCTTTATCAACGGATGACTCTGGAATACCACGGAAGTCACGGATACGAGCGAAAGCGATGCGAGATAACTTCTCTAGGAAGTGCCACATCTTCTGGCCACGCAAGGTAACGGTTACTCCTACCACCATGCCTTCGCGGATCTTGAATCCAGCGATTGACTGACGGGCCTTAGTCTTAACTGGCTGCTGGCCAGTAATTCGACGAAGTGTGTCCACTACCACGTCCGCAAACTTAGCATCCTTACCCTTACCGAAGCCGGCGTTCAAAGTTACTTTGAGTACCGCAGGCGTCTGATGAACGTTCGTCAAACCAAACTCCTGACGGAGAGCTGGCTGAACCACGGTCGTAAATTGTTCCTTAAGAGTTTGCATAATTAGCCGATGTCTTTGACCGATTTCTTTGTGTGCAATACGCGTGACTTCTTACCGTCAGGTGCCACTTTGTAACCTACTCTACCAACTGCGCCACCCACAATAACCGCCACATTCTCAACCCTGATAGGAGCACTGTAAGTCACCTTTTGTCCTTCTGGCTTCTGTGCAGTGTTATTAGTGGCCCGCATGCGCTTAGGAGAAATATGCTTCACGGTCATGCGAACACCCTCTACTACCACTAGTCCAAGGTCAGGAAATGTCTGAGTTACTTTGCCTTCTTTGCCCTTATCCTTACCAACCATGACGCGAACCATGTCGCCTGTTTTGATTTTCATAGTGGATGGATTAAAGGACTTCAGGAGCCAAGGAAACGATTTTCGAATAACCACCAGCTCTGAGCTCACGAGCCACCGGTCCAAAGATACGCGTCCCACGTGGGTCTCCAGTTTCGCGGTTAATAAGAACAGCTGCGTTCTCATCAAAACGGATATAAGACCCGTCTTCCCGGCGAACCTCCTTACGTGAACGCACAATAACAGCGTGAACTACATCGCTCTTTTTGACTGGGTTATGTGGATCAGCCACCTTAACCACAGCGGTAACGACGTCGCCCAAACGGGCATAACGCTTCTTATAACCACCGAGTACTCGGATAACCTGAAGCTTTTTGGCGCCGCTATTGTCAGCCACGGCGATCATTGATCGATGTTGCAACATATAGTTTAGGCTTTACTGACCACGCGCCAGCGCTTAAGCGCAGACAAAGGGCGAGTTTCTTCAATCACAACCTTATCACCAGCTTTAATTTCTGGGGATTCATTGTGGGCCAAATACTTCGCGCTGACCGAATAGCGTTTTCCGTACTTTGGATGAACCACAGTACGATCCACGCGAACGGATACGGTTTTCATCATCTTGGTAGAGACGACCGTACCGATCAGGCGGCGGCGAGTAGATTTTTTGGTTTCGTTAGGCATATTACTTCTTCAAAGCTGACAACTTGGTCATGATGCGAGCCGTATCCTTTCTGATCTCCCTAATCTCTCTCACGTCCTTCAGCTGGTTCATAGAACGGCTGAGTCTGAGGGCATGGAGTCTAGACCGACCCTCAGCTATGAGCGCCTGGAGTTCTTTTTCGGTTTTACCGTCAAGTTCTTTATAGCTCATATTAGCGAGTTATGATCTTAGTCTTAACCGGCAGCTTGTAGGCCGCCAAGCGGAAAGCCTCTTTAGCCACCTCTGGCGTTACGCCATCCATCTCAAACATGACGGTACCGGCGCGCACGGGAACCATGTAATAGTCCACGCCACCCTTTCCCTTACCCATCGGAGCTTCCGCGCCGTGGTTTGTGACCGGGTGATCCGGGAAGATACGGATCCAAATCTTACCGCCACGCTTAATAGCGCGAGTCATCGCACGGCGAGCGGCTTCAATCTGGCGAGCTGTAACCCAGGCTTCCGTAATAGCTTTTAAGCCAAAGGAACCGAAGGCCACGTCCGTTTTCTGAGTAGCGAGGCGGTCACCAGTGGTGCGCCGCTTCTGCCACTTTCTATATTTCATTTTTTTGGGGAGTAGCATAGGACAGGGTCAGTTAGACGCGAGGCGCGTTGTAGCGCGTAGGAACCGCGCGGCGAGGAGCTTCAGGAGCCGCTTCTGCGGACTGCGCTGCCTCTGAAACCTTATCTTTCTCAAACACGTCACCTCTGTAAATCCAGACCTTGATGCCGATTACACCGTAAATGGTGTTGGCTCTAACTCGAGCGAAGTCAATGTCTGCACGCAAGTTATGAAGTGGAATAGAACCCTGCGCCAGCGTTTCTGTACGAGCGATTTCAGCTCCGTTCAAACGACCAGACAAAGTCATCTTTACTCCTCTGGCACCGCCCTTCATGACGCGCTCAATGGCCATCTTCATGGACCGGCGGAAAGGCAAACGGCGTTCAATATCCTGGGCAATCTGCTCGCCAACAATCTGCGAGTACATGGTTGGACGAGTAACTTCAGTGACGTTGATATTGAGCGTAACGCGACGACCTGGGAAGAATTTCTTCATGATCTTCTTCTTCAGCTCTTCAATACCAGCACCGGAGCGGCCAATCACGAGACCCGGCTTGGCGCAGTGCACCGTGATGGTCAACTGCTTAGGGGTGCGCTCAATGCCGACGTCGTTTAGACCGGCTTCCTTGAGTTCCTTGCGGAAAAATTCGCGCAACTCAACATCTTCCTTGAGCTGGGAAATGAATTGTCCGCCACGAGCGAACCACTTGGAGTCCCAAGTGTAAACAGTGGCTAGACGGAATGCTTTTGGATGGACTTTGTGACCCATATTAGGCGGTTGTCGTTTGAGCTTTTACTACCGGTTTCTTGGCTGGAACTTTCTTAACCGTAACTGCCTCGTCTGGTCCGGAAACGGCGATCGTAATATGCGACATGCGTAGACGAATAGGCGTGGCCCGACCCTGTGCTCTAGGGGTAGAGCGCTTAATCTTTGGACCCTCGTCCACATAAGCCTTAGAGACCTTAAGAGTGGATTCATCCATCTTGAGGTTATTTACGGCGTTTGCGACGGCAGAGTTAAGTGCCTTTAAAACTGGCGTTGCGGCCAATTTGTCAGACACCATAAGCTGGCGACGAGCGGTGCCAACGGACATGCCCCTAATCAAACTCACCACAAGTCTAGACTTGCGAGGAGCGATGCGGATAAATTTTGCTTTGCTGATAGCTTCCATATGGCAGTTTATCGGCTGATCTTCTTAGCGGCGGCAGGTGCAGCCTTTGGAGCAGCGGCTGGTGCAGCTTCGGCAGCTACTGTCTTCCCAGCGTGACGCACGAACTTGCGAGTTGGTGAGAACTCACCCAACTTATGACCGACCATGTTCTCAACTACACGCACCTGGATGAAATCCTTGCCGTTATGTACAGCAAAGGTAAAACCAACCATTTGCGGAGTGATGGTAGAGGAGCGAGACCAGGTCTTAACCACGGTCTTATCTCCTGGGCGAAGCTTGTCCACCTTCTTTTGGAGGTGGTCAGCAACGAAAGGTCCTTTTTTTAGGCTACGGGTCATAGGGGTTTACACTGCGCGATTCTTATCATGATTCCGACGACGAACGATCATCCTGTCAGAAGCCTGCTCTCTGCGGGTCTTAACTCCGAGTGCCGGCTTACCAGTTGGCGTCTTCGGATGCTTGAGACCAATAGAGTTTCTAGCTTCACCTCCACCGTGTGGGTGATCAACTGGGTTCATGGCCTTACCACGAACTGTTGGGCGAATACCGCGCCAACGTGATCGACCGGCCTTACCCCAGCGCACAAGACTCCAGTCTGGGTTAGACACAGTACCAATAGTCGCCATGCAAACCTTTAGCACTCGGCGGACTTCACCAGATGGCAAACGGAGAGTGGCGTGATCACCTTCAATCGCTAGAAGCTCAGCTGAGGTACCGGCGCCACGGACAATCTGTCCGCCTCTGCCTGGCTGTAGTTCAATGTTATGAACCTCCATACCAACTGGAATTTTCTCCAGCGAGAAACGATTACCAACGCTTGGCTCACCTTTCTCCTTACTAGCCACTACCGTCATGCCGACAGTTAGGCCATGTGGAGCTAGGATATAAACGCGTAGACCGTCAGCGTAAGCTAGCAAGGCCAAGCGCGCACCACGGTTTGGATCGTATTCAATAGTCTGAACCTTGGCTGGAATATTCAAGCGATCAAACTTCCAATCAATGACACGTACGTGAGTACGGCCACCACCTCCACGATGACGAACGGTAATTTTACCACCGGCACCGCGTCCAGCCTGCTCTTTCCGAGACTTTAAAAGCGACTTCAAAGGAGAAGTGCTGGTAACGTCCTTGAACGACTGAACACTGGACTTGCGACGAGCTGCAGTGGTTGGTTTGTAGTTGGTGATTGGCATACTAGAAAGCGAAGATATCTACCCGTGAACCAGCTGGAACAGCTACCAAAGCCTTCTTCCAGTCAGACGCACGAGAAGCAAAGCGTCCAGAACGTGACTCCTTTCCGTGAACACGAATCATGTTCACAGAAGTCGGGGCGACTTTATAAATTTCCTTAAAGGCTGCCCTTACTGCTACGCGGTTAGCGGTCAGTGGCACGCGGAAGACGTACACACCATCATCAGCCAAATGAGCAGTCTTCTCAGTCACCAAAGGAGCAAGAAGAGTTCTGGCTGCTAACGCAGAAACCGCGCCGCCCTGTGGCTTAAGAGCGTCTTTCTTCTCGCTCTTCTTAACCTTATCCTTAGCTACTACTGGAATCTCTAACTGCGCGTCTACCACAGCTACATCAGCGTCAGTCTTTTTAGTTGTATCACGTTTAAAGATCGCCATATTAGAGAGCAAAAGTATGTTCAAGAGTCTCAATAGCAGCTTTAGACGCTACAACATAAGCGTACTTAGCCAAATCACGAGCGTTCAAGCTATGCGCGTACATGGTCTTAGTCTTTGGCAAGTTCTTGGCGGCTCGCAACATCACAGTGTCGCCAATCGTTAAGAGCACCAAAGCTGACTTATCACCACCCGGCAATGCCTGGCGCATCTGAGCTGCAAACTTAGTCTTACCCTCTGGCAAGCTATAGCTATCAACAGCCACAAAAGCACCATCAGCTACCTTATCAGTCAACAACATAGCCATAGCTAAACGCTTGGTTTTCTTGTTGATTTTGATAGAAAAATTCTGGTCACTCTGTGGGCCATGAGTCACACCTCCTCCAACCCAAATTGGAGAACGTGAAGAACCGTGACGAGCCCGACCAGTGCCCTTCTGCTTCCATGGCTTACGGCCACCACCGCGCACTTCAGAACGATCCTTAGCATGCGAGTGAATTACTCGGCTGTTGGCATCCTGAGCCACGATCACATCATGAATAACCGAAGTCTTCGGCGTCACAGCAAAAAGCTTGTCAGACACCGTCAAGGCGCCCGCATCTTTACCGTCCCAGGTGTAGCATTTTACTTGAGCCATACATTTCCATCAGTTTCATGAATGGTCACCATACCTCCGCGCGCGCCCGGAACTGCACCTAACACACCGAGAATATTCTTTTCAGCATCAATGGTGATGACTTCCAAGTTTTTCACCGTCACTCTGTCCCCGCCCATGCGACCGGCCATGCGCATTCCTTTGAACACGCGCTGAACTCCACCAGCACCGATAGAACCGGACTTACGGACCTGGTCCTTGTGACCGTGAGTAGTTGGGTGACCATGGAAACCATGGCGCTTAACTACGCCCTGGAAACCCTTACCCTTACTGGTACCGATAACCGTGATTTTATCGCCGATGACGAAGTCCTGTACCGACAAGACAGAACCGACCTCTAAGGCCTGGCCGTCTTTTAGGCGCAAGCTTTGCATATGAGCAAAGGCGTCCTTGGCTTGAGCCTTGGCAGGATTCTTAGTCTTACCGATGCCGATAATGGCTACGGAATGACCAGCGTCATCCTTTCCTAGGCGAGCCACTGTGCAGGGCTCAGCGGCAATCAGAGTCACAGCCACAGCCGATCCGTCTGGACGGAAGGCCTGGGTCATTTCAAGTTTTGTACCAATGATATATTTCATAGAATCATCGTTCATGCGCTTTAGGCAGTGGAACGCTCGTTTTGAACAAAAACAGACTACAGCATCAATACTCCGTGATGGAGCAAGAGCCATAGCCTGAAGTAATGCTCGGGTGAGCTAATACGTTCAGGTGAATTTGTTCAGGTGTGAATAGGCAATTCCTCTCACAGACTCCGCACGAAGCTTCGGGAAGGTTTTCCTATCAAGGATCTTTCTTTCCGGTTCGCTATTAAGAGCTATTGTTCGAGATTGCGAGCACGACCCGAGTTTCCTCTGGCCATCTTCGCAATCCCGAACGCGCACGGTTACATTTTAATTTCGATATCTACACCGGCTGGCAAGTTCAAGCTCATAAGAGCATCAATTGTCCGTTCGGTTGGGTTCATGATGTCGATGAGACGCTTGTGAATGCGCATCTCATATTGATCACGAGACTGTTTATCAATGAAGGTGGAACGGTTAACCGTGTAGCGACGACGCTCCGTAGGGAGTGGCACCGGACCTAGCACGTTAGCACCGCTTCTTTCCGCCGTCTTAATGATGGTGACGGTAGCCGCGTCAATGACTTTGTGGTCATAGGCGCGGATCTTAATACGAATGCGCTGTTCCTTCTCACCTTCTGGTTTCTTTTCTTTATCGGACATAACAAAGGGCGATTTATTAAGGCAGAGGAAGGGAGAGCTCAATAAATGAACTCTCCCTTCATGCCCTTCTGGGATTACTCAATAATTTTTACAACCACACCAGCACCAACTGTGCGACCGCCTTCGCGGATAGCAAAGCGGAACTTGTCCTCCAAAGCAACTGTGCTCATCAGAGTTACAACACAGTTGACCGTGTCTCCTGGCATCACCATCTCGGTGCCTGCTGGAAGCTCAATTTCACCGGTTACATCCGTAGTGCGGATGTAGAACTGTGGCTTGTAGCCCTTAAAGAATGGCTTGTGGCGTCCACCCTCTTCCTTGGTCAAAGCGTAAATTTCAGCCTCGAACTTAGTGTGTGGAGTAACAGAACCTGGCTTGGCCAAGACCTGACCACGCTCTACGTCCGTCTTCTTAACACCGCGCAAAAGTACGCCAGCGTTATCTCCGGCCATACCGGAATCAAGGGACTTGTTAAACATTTCGATACCGGTCACAACGGTCTTCTGGGTATCCTTAAGACCAACGATTTCAACTTCGTCAGTTACCTTAACCATACCGCGATCGATACGACCAGTTACTACAGTGCCACGGCCTTCAATTGAGAAGACGTCCTCAATAGACATGAGGAATGGCTTTTCAGTATCACGAATTGGATCTGGAACGTACTCATCAAGAGCCTTAATAAGGTCAAGAATTGGCTTAGCGGCCGCTTCATCGTCTGGGTTCTCAAGAGCCTTTGAGGCAGAACCACGAACAATTGGCGTGGTGTCACCTGGGTACTTGTACTTAGTCAAAAGGTCACGTACTTCCTGCTCCACAAGATCAAGCAATTCTGGGTCATCAACCAAGTCAACTTTGTTCAAGAAGACAATGATGGTTGGCACACCAACCTGACGAGCCAAAAGAATGTGCTCGCGAGTCTGAGGAATTGGACCGTCAGCAGCTGAAACTACGAGAATAGCAGCGTCCATCTGGGCAGCACCCGTGATCATGTTCTTCACATAATCAGCGTGTCCTGGACAGTCAACGTGAGCGTAGTGACGCTTTTCTGAGGAATATTCTACGTGGCTAGTAGCGATGGTCACGATCTTTGAGGAATCGCGAACAGTACCGCCCTTAGCGATATCAGCGTAAGACTTAACTTTTCCAAGACCGCGGGCTGCTGAAACAGCAGTCAAAGCTGCGGTGGTGGTAGTCTTGCCGTGGTCAACGTGACCAATGGTGCCGACGTTCAAGTGCGGCTTTTCACGATTGAATTGCTCTGCCATACAGTATTATGGAGCGTTTTTTCCCCGGGTTAGGAGAAAAGGCGCAAAGAATAATGAAAATACTAAGATTTAAATGCGGGAGGAGTGTAACAAAGACAGGAAAAACGCGCAAGGGGCGAGGTGCATGAGAAAACCCAATGTTTACACGGCTTCTAAGTAAAACCGCTCTTCCCCACCGTCATCAGTCGGGCTAACCTTACGAGTTATGGGTTTTCTAGCTGCTTCCTCCTGGATTGGCATGGCCTGACTTTCTACCTGAGTTTCAACCGGCACCACCTCTGGTTCTTCTCTGGTCATGGCGGCCATCACCTGCTTCTCAAGCGCGACTGGATCAAAATCCTCTGACTCCTCTACCGTAGATTCCCCAACATCCTGAGCAAACCCCGCTTTGAGGTGCTGATCATCACTCGCTTCCGCGGTCTGTCCGCGAAAAAAGGTCATGGAATCTAGCATCCCTTCATACTCGGCCAAGGGCAGAATAACCACCGGTTCAGAACCGTCATTACCGGTGACTATTAGTCTGTCTCCGGTGCGCTTAGCTAATTTCAATAAACGGTCTAGTTGGGAATTCTGCATATGCCAAAAGCTTAGTCAGGTCCCACTAGAATGTCAAAACTTTTCAGCATCTTTAAATTTTAGCTGATATTTTTGGCGCTCAGCGAAGTACTTAATCGCCCTATCAACCACCAAAGCTACCAATAACAATAGTCCAACCAGGCCAGCGCTTAGAGACGTGACCTTGCTGATGTCCTGAACTTCCCAAGTGAATTTAATTAGAGTCACCAGGATACCAAAAATAGTTAACGTGGTGAGATTTTTAATACTCGAGTTCACGCCCTGGTTAATTACATCGGCCATCACCGCCAAGGCACTAACCAAGTAGTCAGAGGTCATCTTCCAAATTTCTTTAACATACTCCAGAGTGTCTAACAGAGCCTCAAATCTATACTCAAACAACGTAGTCAGGTATGGCTCAAGTCCAGTTCTGGCAATGATGGAGTGACGAGTTCTAACGTACGTCCCCATTTGATTTATCCGGTTAGTAATCAAATCTATAGTGACCCTGTAGCGATCCAGTTTAGATCTGAGATTATTAGCCTCCTTTAACCCGATCCGCCTACGCTCTTTTATCTCCGCTATCTCTTCCCAGATGGTACGGTGAATGACTAAATATTTGCCCAGTTGATCCTTAAATTCTCTGAAGAAAATCTGGGCATCTACCAGCTGGTGAGCAAACTCCCTGTCCATCTGGGAAACAGCAATTAAAATATGAGAATCGGTTTTAAAAACCACCGCATCATCCGCTTCAATCTTTTGATACACCTCGCCTAAGCTTTTAGGAACTACCATGTGACCAGGATCTTCAGTGACCACAGTGACGACCACCGGATGCTCAGTCTTCAGATTCGCTAACACCTTTGGCGTTGGAGCGCCAAGAGAGAAAATATAAGCGATGCCTGGAGACAACCGCTCCTCAAAATACTCCCTGAGAGCTTCTTCTGCCTGAGCCACATCAGAAGCTTCGAGTTCTAGAACATAGAGACCGTCTTCGTAATATCTAATTTCTATACCAGAGCTGGTCTTTGCACTGACAACCTCAAGAAAACCCAACTCTTTCTCCACCGAAACCAACTGTAACCTTTTCTGAAGATTTTTCAGCTTCTTAGCTTCAAGTGGTAGCCTGGAAGTTCCTGCAGAGAAAAACTCAAAAATCTCACTTAAATGAAGAGTGGTGCGCTGATACCAGCCACCATAAGATACGGTAAATTTCTTAGCCCCGGCTCCTCCTCGTGGCATATTTAACGCAAGTATACATCAAAAAAACGACCCGGGTGGGTCGTTTTTTTAATCTCTTATTCCTTACCTGACCGTTCTTTGATGATTGTTTCTGCTACGTTTCTTGGAACCTCCTGGTACTCGCCGAATTCCATGGAGGAAGAGGCACGACCCTGAGTTAGGGAACGCAGGTTAGTGGCATAGCCGAACATTTCAGCGAGTGGCACGAGCGCGCGAACAGTCTTCATGTTACCGCGATCGCCCATCTCCTGAATCTGTCCACGCTTAGAGTTCAAGTCTCCCACCACCGTACCCATGAAATCTTCTGGCGTTACCACCTCGATCTTCATGATAGGTTCAAGGAGAACCGGCTTAGCGTTCTTAATAGCTGCCTGGAAGGCCATGGAACCGGCCATCTTAAAGGCGGCTTCGTTAGAGTCCACGTCATGGTATGAACCATCAAAGACTGTAGCCTTGATGTTAATGAGAGGGAAACCAGCGAGCACACCGCGGTCACAGGCCTCACGAGCACCCTTACCGATTGGCGTGATGTATTCACGAGGAATAGCTCCACCCTTAACTTCATCAGCGAAAATGAAGTTCTCACCATCCGGATCAACGTTTGGCTCAACGCGCAACCAAGCATGACCGTACTGACCGCGTCCACCAGACTGCTTGATGTAGCGTCCTTCGCCTTCAGCAGAAGCACGAATGGTTTCACGATAGCTAACCTGTGGCTTACCAACGCTGACCTCTACACCGTACTCGCGCTTCATGCGGTCCACCATGATTTCTAGGTGAAGCTCGCCCATACCAGCAATAATCGTCTGGTTAGAATCTGGATCAGTATTCACATGGAAAGTAGGATCCTCTTCCATGAGCTTACCAAGGGCCATACCCATTCTTTCCTGGTCGCCCTTAGTCTTAGGCTCAACTGCCTGAGAAATAACTGGCGCAGCGAAGGTGATGGATTCAAGCACGATTGGGTGATCAGGATCACAAAGAGTCTGGCCAGTAGCCGTACCCTTAAGACCTACAGCGGCGGCAATTTCCCCAGCGTATACCTGGTCTACTTCTTCACGAGAGTTTGCGTGCAAACGAACAATACGAGACAAGCGCTCTTTCTCACCGGTAGATGAGTTCAAGATGTAAGAACCAGACTTCACGCTACCGGAGTAAACGCGGAAGAAGGCCAGTTTACCCACGAATGGATCAGCAGCAATCTTAAAGGCGAGCGCAGCAAAAGGCGCGTCATCCTTAGCGGGACATTCAATGAGTTCCTCTGGGTTATCCGGGTTAAAACCAGAAATAGCTGGACGATCAAGCGGTGACGGCAAGTACTCAACTACAGCATCAAGCATCTGCTGAACGCCCTTGTTCTTAAGAGATGAACCACAAATGACCGGGAAGATCTTCATGGCAATCACGCCCTTACGCAAAGCAGCCTTAAGCTCTGGCACGGAGATTTCCTCGCCAGCGAAGAAGCGCTCCATGAGCGTCTCATCATGCTCAACACAAGCCTCAACTAGCTGGGCACGGAACTTCTCCACCTTCTCCTTATATTCTTCAGGAACCTCTACTTCATCAATGTTCTTACCCAGGTCATCCTTATAGATGTATGCCTTACGGGTGAAGAGGTCAATCAAACCAACGAAGTCTGATTCCGTGCCGATTGGCAGCTGAATAGGATGGGCATTGGTGGACAAGCGAGCGTGGATGCTAGCCAAGTCCTTATAAAAGTCAGCACCGGTGCGGTCTAGTTTGTTGATATAACAAACGCGGGGCACACCGTACTTATCAGCCTGGTGCCAAACAGTCTCTGACTGTGGCTCTACGCCGGCTACGCCGTCAAACACGGTCACACCGCCATCAAGCACACGCAAAGAGCGCTCAACTTCAACGGTGAAGTCTACGTGTCCTGGGGTGTCAATAATGTTAATGCGGTGATCCTTCCAGAAACAAGTGGTGGCGGCGGCGGTGATAGTGATACCGCGCTCCTGCTCCTGCTCCATCCAGTCCATGGTGGCTTCGCCCTCATGAACCTCTCCAATCTTGTGCTTCTTACCGGTGTAGAAAAGCACGCGCTCCGTGGTAGTGGTCTTACCAGCGTCAATGTGCGCGATAATACCGATGTTGCGAACTCGCTCTAACGGATAATCACGGTTCATAGAAAATGGGAATTACCGAGCAAAGTGAGCGAAGGCACGGTTAGCGTCAGCCATACGCTGAACATCAGCACGCTTCTTAACTGAATCACCCTCATTCTTAGCGGCGAGCATAATTTCTTCAGCGAGCTTCTCAGCCATTGGCTTGCCTTTTTTGCTGCGAGCAGCATCCAAGAGCCAGCGGTAAGCCAAAGCGTACCGGCGGTCACCGCGAACTGGCATAGGCACCTGGTAGTTAGCACCGCCGACGCGCTTACTCTTCACCTCAACGGTTGGGGTGATGTTCTTAAGGGCATTATCAAAGACGACCATTGGGTCTTCTTTAGTTTCTGTAGCCACAATAGCGAAACAATCATACACGACACGCTCGGCCGTGGACTTCTTGCCGTCCTTCATGACGTAGTTAATTAACTTTGCAACCAAAACATTCCCGTACTTAAAGTCGGGAATGAGGACACGCTTAACGGCGCTTTTACCACGCATATTATATTAGTTTTGGGTTCCCGTTTTTCTTCCCGCGTGGAAGCGGTACTCGAGAACTAGTGAATAATTTTTTTACCGAACCTTACTTCTTGGCCTTGGCTGCCTTTGGTTTCTTTGTACCGTACAGGGAACGGCTGCGGTTGCGGCCCTCAACGCCGGTGGCGTCATAGCGACCACGCACAATGTGATAGCGCACACCTGGCAAGTCCTTCACACGTCCGCCACGGATCATGACGATGGAGTGTTCCTGCAGGTTGTGACCTTCGCCAGGAATGTAAGCCGTGACTTCCGTGCCGTTAGAGAGGCGAACACGCGCAATCTTACGCAAAGCCGAGTTTGGCTTCTTAGGAGTCATGGTGGTGACCTTCACACACACGCCGCGCTTAAACGGGGCTCCCTTAGGGAGAACGGTGCGCAAACGGTGTAGGGAATCATGCGTGTACTGCATGGCAGGAGATTTACTCTTCCGCGTGGCAGTCTTGCGCCCCTTTCTGATGAGCTGATTGATGGTGGGCATAAAAGTGGCAAAACTCTAACATAAGAGAAAATATCGGTCAACCACGGCTGTCCCCGGGCTGAAAAATGTTTTCTTTGCTAATCTTAGATAAACTGGCTCGTCTCCTACAATCCCATGTAATGACCCAATAAACTCATACAGGACATTTGAGCTAAGGTGTCACAAGCAAAAGTAGCCGGCAGTTGCACTACCACGAATGAGTTCAATGGCGTAACCAAAGATACAATCACTAACCCTAATAAAATTTTTGGTCCGTTAATCTCCAACCACTCCCGAGCCCGGTGAGCATGGATATGAGCCAAACCAGCGTCAAGTACCTTTGAGCCATCAAGTGGTGGTACCGGGATCAAATTAAAGAACAACAGAAGCATGTTAACCAAGATCACGAAAATTAAAAAAGCCGGCAAAATTGAGCCTAGGTCAAGCGAACCGCTCTTAGCAAGCCCGTGAAAAATTCCCGCCGCCATAAACGCGACCAACAAATTAGACAGTGGACCCGCTAGCGCTATAGCGGCGCCATCAGCCAATGGATTCTTTAACCGAGTAGGATTAAAGGGGACCGGCTTAGCCCAACCAAAGCCGACGATCAGCAACATGAGCGTGCCGGCAATATCCAAGTGAGCTAGCGGATTCAAAGTCAGCCGACCCATTTGTTCAGCCGTATCATCACCACGCCACTTACCCACTAAGGCATGCGCAAATTCATGCACCGTCAAAGACAGAATAAGCGCCGTGGCCCAAGCAAGTGCCAGAAACGGAGAAATAAACAACATTGATAAAAACATAGTTTTTGTCCACGCTCTTTCGGGACTCCGAATGTCCTCGTTAAAATTTGGAGTCGGATTACCTCCTAACAAATTTTTCCGAGAACATTCTTCGTCCCTGAAAGAAATTATTCAACAGCAATATCCGCACCGACTGCTCTAAGCTTGCCGAACAAATCTTCGTACCCACGCTCAAGGTGTTCGATGCCGGTGAGGGTCGATTCGCCGCCAGCAACCAAAGCCGCAATCACATAAGCTAAGCCGGCTCGGATATCAGAAACCTTGAGCTCAGCCGGCTCAAGTTTAGCTGGTCCCTTGATGACAATCGAGTGCTGATAGTTCTGGTCCTTAAAACGACAAGCTACTTCGCCCAAGCAATTCTCGAAAAGCGTGATGTCTGCACCCATTTTTACCAGCTCCTTCGTATAGCCAAAACGTTCCTCATAAACAGTTTCATGAACCACACTAGTACCCTCGGCCTGCGTCAAAGCAACTACAAAAGGCTGTTGCCAATCAGTCATGAACCCAGGATGAGTGTTCGTCTCCAACTGCAAGCCCCGATAATGTCCGCTGCCAATAAAGCGGATACCTGTCGGTTCAACCACATATTCCCCGCCCATGCGTCGAACCGCATTCAGGAATGTAACCATGTCTCGGTGCTTAGCTCCTTCACAAAAAATTTCTCCGCGGGTAGCGAGCGCCATAGAAGCAAAAGAAGCAGCCTCCATCCGATCTGGCAAAATACGGTGAGTGCATCCATGGAGTTTCTCTACCCCGGTAATCTCAATGTGGCGACCAGCGCCCAACTCAATAATGGCCCCCATCTTCTGCAACATCATGATCAAATCTAAAATCTCCGGCTCAATAGCCGCATTCTTAATAACAGTTCGTCCTTGAGCTAAAACACCCGCTAGCAGAGCTGTTTCCGTGGCCCCAACTGACGGATATGGAAGATCAATCAACGTACCCTTTAGACCATCTTTCGCGACTGCGCGGTATCCCTCATGATCAGCCTCAATAGTTGCCCCCATTTTCTCCAAGGCATCGATATGAAAATTGACTGGTCGAGGACCGATTTTGTCACCACCCAAAGTTGGGACATAGCCCTCCCCTGCCCGATGGAGCAAAGGGGCAAGCGCTAAAATAGCCAAACGGTTCTTACGGGAAAGCTGCATGGCCGAGGTGCTGGCAATTTCCTTGACCCTAATCTTGAGCGTGTGATCAGCGAGCTCAGTTTCTGCGCCGAGCATGGTGATCAGCTCGCGGGCAATTTCACTCTCTTGCTGCAACGGAACATTTTCAAGAATGACTTCGTCCGCAGTCAGCAAACAAGCAATCATCATTTTTGAAGCCGCATTTTTTGCCCCCGCAATTTTCACCGTGCCATTAAGGGGTTTACCACCTCGAACGAGAAGTTTTTCCATAATTAAACAAATTTCTTGAAGGCCTCCAAACTTAGGTCAATAAACTTTTCAGCTTTAGCAAGCCACTCCGCTGGCGGATTCTGCTCGTCGAACTCTTTCACCATAGCGGTAGGCAAAAATAGTGACAACGCCGTGCCCTTATTACCGAGCCAGACGTGCTGCAATTGCTTCACGGCCCGCACGCCGCCAAAATGGCCATCTGATACGCTAACGATGGTAAGTGGCTTACCGGTCATCTCATTCTCTCCCAAATAATCAATAGCATCCTTGAGAACCCCTGGAATTGAATGGTTATATTCTGGAGTCACGATAATAAAAGCATGCGCTTCTTTAGCGCTAGTTAAAAGCTTCATGACGCCCGGATGATCATAACTAGCGTCATCATAACGAGGCAGATCCAATTCTGCGCAATCAAGAGCTACCGGCTCTACGCCTTTCTTTTTCAAGAGATCTAAAATAACCCGATAAACCTTTTCAGATTCACGGCCTTTTCTAACCGTACCGAGCAAGAGGACGATGTTCATAAGATTTGGGTTCAACTGATATCGGCTGAAGAATATGCTCGTCAAAATTTGAGTCGGGTTACCTCCTAAAAATTTTGCCAAGCATATTCTTCACCCTCAAATAGAGTACACGACCCATAAAAAAAGAGGAACCGCGCCCCGGCCGAAGCCAGAGCGCGGTTACGATTACGGATGGTGACCATTCCCGTTCTTAAGGTGCCAACCGAACCAGGCTTCCTTGATGTACCTGGTGATGATGCGTTTACGGTAGTCTGCGTGACCAGTGCCATTAATGGCGTACCGATCCGCAATGTCTATCTCAATGATAGTGATCTGGTGCTCCACGCTAGGCGCCACCGTCACTCCTGGTCGCACACGGCTATCCCGAACCAATCGACCCATGATCTTCCGCGACCAATAGGTCTGGCTTGAATCTGGGTTTGGCGGTGACAAATCAGGCACCTCCTGAAGTTCACCGATCCACAACTTCTTTCGCGCGATACGCTGGTACTCGTCGGCATCGTCACGCGTGGCCACACGCCAACCATGACGATCACGCACCGCAACAATGAGATGTCGAACACCGCGACGATCCAGCAATTGCCGCCCGCGAGAGAGCTTGATGATGCTCACATCACGAGCCTTGGGCCGGCTCTTCGTCTGAACAATGAAGATGGTCCCGTTCTCCTCATCGGTCACCACTCGGCAAGTGTAAGGCAGAGTCACAAGCTCCGCGTCCCCAGGTAGCTGCCCGTAGTTTGGCTGTCCGAACGTAATCGGAAAACCAGGATAGAGCAACCGCTCCTGGTCCTTCATGAGGACGAAGTTGACCTTGAGCTTGGGGAAATGGTCCCCGGTAAACAAGCGCTCACTGCACAACCGGTTCACGATCGTCAGATCCCTGGAAACATCGATCGCCGGATCAACCAGCTCCAACGCGGTATACTGGCTAGCAAGCGCGATCTTGCGCTGCAATTCAGCAACTTCAATCTCAGCTCGCCGCTCAAATGACTCGGCGATGTCGTAAAGTACGCGCGCGTCTTCACCTTCAGATCGAATCCGGTCAGACCGATCCTGAAGACCGAGTTGAATCATGTCCCAAGGGTCATCGCACGAAGCAATCTCATCGACCGGATCGAGCGCCGTGGTCAGCTCCGGCAGGTAGCGTTCGATCACATCCTCCACTGCGTTCTGCACGTCCCGCGTGGCATGCTGGAAGATACGACAGAATCGCTGCTCCCCGACCATGCGAGCCAACGCCCCAGCATCATCCTGATGAAGGTCACACCAATTGTGGAAAAACCAGCCGTACTCACTGTACAAGATGGGTACAGGTGCGCCACAACGCTCGATCAACTGCCCGGCGATAACGTATTCATCAGGTAAAGGGCGGTAAAAACGAGCCTGATCCGGCTTAAACGACCGAGGATTGTCCATGAAACCTCCTAAGGACAAGGGGTGATGAGGCAAAAGAACTAGAATGTGACCTTACCAAACGAAAAACGACGGCACAAGCCCAGCTAAGCCGGGCTAGAGGCCGTCGTTTTTCGTTAGTTGTCTTAAACACCCTCACCAAAATGGAACTTGTCGGTCAGTTTTTCGTAGGCGAAGATCTCCTCGTCCTTAAAGAAGCGCTTAACTTCAGCGGCTGCGGCTTCAAGAGAGTCAGAGGCGTGCACCATGTTAGATGGCACGTTCATGGACAGGTCGGCGCGGATAGTACCAGCGTCAGCAGCGCGTGGGTTAGTGGCGCCAACCAGCAAGCGCACAGTTTCAATCGCATCAAGGCCTTCCATGACCATAGCGATAACCGGGGTCTGCATCATGAAAGCGAGCAAAGATGGGAACCAAACTTTCTCTGACAAATGACCATAGTGCTCGCGCAGAGTGGCCTCGTCCAAATGAGCCATCTTCATGGCGACAATCTTCAAGCCCTTACGCTCCAAGCGGTGAATGACTTCACCAGCCAATTCACGCTGTAAGGCGTCTGGCTTAACTAGCACAAGTGTTTTTTGAATGTCGGCCATAAAATATTCGTTTAATTGCGTAGAAGATACGGGAAGGTTCATGGCATGTCAACCGTTGGCTCACCACCGTCGCTCATAACCCGGATGTCACCATGCAGATCCGTGCGATACACGGTCACCTCAAACTTTTCCAGTCGAGCAAGTACATCCTCGTCAGGTAAGCCGTGCGAATTATCCGAAGCCACAGAAATAATGGCCACGCCGGGGGTAATCATTTGTAACAGTTGCTCGCCGGTCGAGGTTCTACTTCCGTGATGACCAGCTTTCAGAACATCCACATGCGGCAATAACCAACCAGCCTCTTCAGCCACGCCCGCATCCCCCGTCAGCAACATGGTGGTCTCGCCATAAGTAAGGAGCGCGGTTACAGATCCGTCATTCGGATCCTCAAGCACTTCATTACTGTAGGGATCACTCGGCCAAATGATATCCAGCCTGGCCCCATGGCCAAGGTCATAAGTATCACCGGCTTTCAGCTGAACTGCGTCAGGAG
>CAYGEQ010000001.1:59078-60678 GCA_964348985.1 uncultured Gammaproteobacteria bacterium
GCCCCATGGCCAAGGTCATAAGTATCACCGGCTTTCAGCTGAACTGCGTCAGGAGCCAAGCGCTTATACTCGCGAAACTCCGGCGCGGCATAGCCCTGCCCACTATCCGCCACTAAATCTACTTTGTAATTTTTAAGCACCGGCACTAGTCCCATTAAATGATCCGCGTGAGGATGAGTGACTATCAAGAGATCAAGCGAGCGATCCCAAGGCAACATCACACTTTGTAGTTTTTCGAGTAATGCGGCGTCAGGGCCACCGTCGATCAACACCTGCTTCTCCGGTCCATCAATGAAGATTGCATCACCTTGGCCGATATCAAAAACAAAAACCGTCAGCGTCTTTGGCTGAAACAATTTACCTCTCAATAGCTGAATATGCGCTAAAAATCCAACACAAACCAACGCCGGCAACAAGACCGCTAGAATTGTTCGGCTAGCTATTCTCATACATTGATCACGGCGAACGGCAAGGCTGACATGGCATCAATAATCCTCAAAATACACTCCAAGAAAAACCACCCCGGTAACGCTAGAATGGTCACTGAGTGGTCGAGAAGCACGTTCACCACAACGCCGAACGTTCCCCCGGCCATGGCGTACGGAAGGAAGGGCAAAACCAGTAAGTTAGTAAATGGCCCAACGATAGATACTCGATGAAAACCAAAAATAATGATCGGTAGCGTGGCGAAGGTGGCCGCCAGCGTACATGAAAATGATTCGCGCAGACCAAATGTCTCCGGAATCCAGTCAAGCTTCTTCGCGAGTGGTTTAGCGAAGAGCATGAGTCCAGTAGTCGACAACACGGACAGCTGAAAGCCGACATCGTCACGCAGGATCCTTGGCTCAATGGCGATCATGATCGCGACGGTCAACAACAACGCATTCCAACCCGAACTCTTGCGGCCTAATTGCGGCGCAGTCAACGCCACCGCGCCCATAATGCCCGCCCGGGTCACAGCACCCTCGGCTCCCGCCAGAATCACGAAACAGGCGATCGCGAGTAGAACGAACGGATACGCGTACTGTCGTCTAAGTCCAGCGTAAATCAGAAACGCGAGTGCCAAAGACGAAACTAGCGCCACATTATAACCACTCGCAGCTACCACATGCGAAGTCCCGGTACTGACAAACTTATCCTGCCACGCATCAGAAAATGAGTTGTCGCCAATCAACAGTCCCGCCAGTAATTGAGCATGTGGTTCGCCGTAAGTTCGACGAATCTCAGCCATGGTTTTCGCGTGGATATTGCCCAACAAAACCCGCGGGCCAGTCACCGCTCCTCGCTCAAGCACAAACGGTTCATTCCGCGAATAGCACTGTCCATAAATACTTTTCGCGGCCAGGAAGCGGTCATACCGAAAACCGTCGAAAGCCTCAGGTCGCTCAAGATCACAACGAAGCCCTACCCTATCTCCAAGTTCACCATGGGAGTACGAAGGAATAAACGCGATCACTTTATCAGCCACTTCTTGGCCGTCCACAGATACCCGCTCGAGCACGAGCTTATCGCCCTTCGCGCCAACTTCACGCTTCATGATAACGCCGGCAACACTCTTCCCAGGTCCGGCGTGGTAATACACGGAGTCATCACTCGGCGC
>CAYGEQ010000002.1:0-6443 GCA_964348985.1 uncultured Gammaproteobacteria bacterium
CGACTAAACACATTGATATTTGGCCCGAGCTTGGCTACTGGTTTTCCAAGCCAGCCGTTTGTCTCAAGATTTTCAATGACCGTGTTGGCAATTGGACGGAAATCATATGCTTGGGCAAATAAATCCTTGAGCACGCCCAGCTCCAACACAGCTCGTTCGCCGGTAGCAAATGACAACTTTACGTCAGCCGTCTGCCAGTTGCCCGGTGGAGCGAAGACAGAAAAGTAAACTGGCTCGTCAAGAATTTCCACGGCCCCGGCCTCGGGTTTAGCCACTCGATCACTCGGTAATAGGCTCTGGATAAACGGCGACGAGTCACCGGGACGATAATGAACAGTTTTCACGCCGGACAGACCCAAATGATTCCAAAGTAACCCACCAAAGAGGATGAGCGGAGCGGCAACAATCACTGCTTTAACGAGAAGTTCCTGACGCATGTGAGAATTTATAAAGTGACTCTTCGCGGATGGTCTCCACGAGCTCAATCTTGAGCCCCAAAGCTTTAAGCTTATCATTATTCAAATAAGCCAAGTCAGTCTCCGGGAAGGTAATCCCAAAGTAATAGGTTGGGACAGTTTTGACCAGTACCGGCAGTGCATTATAAGTTTTATCGTCACGGAGCGGCACCATTACCCGGCGGTACGGGAAAAGATATTTATCGGCCCGGTCAACCACAATTACTGATTCTGCCTCAGTTAAAGTCATGATTCTGGCTCGCTTGCCAATGAACGAATCAAGGGCGTCCCTAGTAGCCAACACTCCATCATGGCCGAAAATTACCAAATGAACATTAGCGGTCAGGCCAAATAACAAAATAAAGACCAGTAGAGTTCTCGCTGACACTCGGGCAAGCTTGGCCCCGGTTGGTTCTTTAACTACCGCACCGGCGGCATCAGTCACCAAGCTTGGATCAAAGAACCGCCAGACTCTGACAAACAGATAGGCCGCGAACGGCGTGGACAGCGCGAAAACTGGCAGCCAGTAACGAACATGTGAATTACCAATGGTGATCAAAGTTGGATCTGGGTTATCAAAAAAGTTCCAACTGCCGTAAAGTGAAAACAGAACACCAGAAACGATAATCGAGACCACGGTCAAGGTGCGCCAAGCCGTATTTTTCTCAAAACCCCGCAGCACCAAAAGTCCAAAACCAAGCAAGCTGGCCAAGGTCAACCACGGGTATAAAACAAAACCGTAGTCCCAAACATTATTCAGAATGGCTCGAGGATGGAAAGAAAAAGGCAAAGCAAAAGACGGAGCGTTTTCGGCTGACGAAATGGCGACGTCGGCAGAAGCCACGGTGGGCACCGGCGGCAGAGTGTAGCCGGTCAAGAGAGGCGAACCAAATACCCAAGAATTGGCGTAACCAATAACTACACCCATCAGGAGTAAACCGCCCAAAAATGAGGCGATGTTTCGCCAGCCGAGATTATTTCTGAAAGCGATCAAGAGACCAAAGGCCACGGGCAAGACCCACACCGCTTCGCTTAGTCTAAAGAACAAAGCCAGACCCACAAAAATACCGGCCAGCGCGTGTTCAAGCCTTCTAAATTCTCTGACGAACAAAGACTTGTGACCGAATGGCCGTGACACGGCGAAAAAAGCCGCAAAAATCAGAAAAGCTAAAAAGGCGACATTATGCATCATGACGCGACCAGAAAAGTACAGGTAGGCCGGATGCACCATCAAAAACAAAGCCGAAACATCCGCCAGACTCTTATCATCAAACATTTTCCAAATAACTACCCTGAAAGCTAGGATGCCAAGCAAAGCCAAAACCGGGGTCAACAAAAGTCCACCAGCGTCACCGAATCCGAGCATGAGGATGCCGGCAGTAATCGGCAGTCCAAGGAAACTTCCGGGAACTAACAGATCCCCCAACACGGCGACACTGCGTGGATGGATCAACCCGCCGACTTGCGAATTATAACTTTCACGAACTGACAACGAACCCACATCTACCAGTTGTCGGGCAAACACGAAGGCCGCATTTTCATCAGGCGACACAAAAATGCGCTCGCTATGCAAGCTCAAAAATAGCGTCGAAATAAAAAATAGCACCGCAGCTAAACCTCGAAAAAAGTGCAACATAAATCCTCGCATAACGGCCGTAGCCTACAGGGAATAGGTGACTACCGCAACCAGGGCAAACAACAGCGAAATGACCAAGGTAACCTCCCCGAAAACAATCAAGCTGGGCTGACCGGTCATAATGCCTACCAAAAGCGCCGTCATACTAACCACCTGCAAAATCATCTTAATCTTGCCCCACCAGTTAGCCATCATCAGAATTCCGGCCCGCTTAGTACTGGCCCACAAAATAGAGGGCATCACGTCTAACACGAGCGCTGAAATGATAATGGCTGGATGAAAATGGTTAATGGCCACTAAGAGCGTAGTACCCGCAATTAACAGCTTATCCGCCAACGGGTCAAAAAATATGCCCCACGGTGTAATCTGATTCCTAACCCGGGCGAGCGAACCGTCCAACGCGTCAGAAAAAGCGGCAATCACAAAAGCTGGCACCGCCCAAGTAAAGTTACCAATCATGAACAAATAAAAAACAACCGGGGAAAAAAGGAGCCTAAAGGCGGTAACGTAATTAGGCCTAACAAAGGCCGGCACGAACGGCAAAACCAAAGCCTTCATAATATGATCATGAGGGTAGAGCTTAGGCATGCTGGTTTGCGCAGTTTCTTCCATACAAGTAACATCATTTTACATGTTTAACCGCTTTCTACAAGCCATTATTTACGCCGGCGCCGGCTTGGCTATTTTCAGCATTTTGGCCACTGGCATGTATTATGTCATGCCGGTGACGACCGTCGGCCTAATCGCCTGTGCTATCAGTAGCTCAATACTGACCGCAGTCATCCTGAGGAGCTCCGCGACGAAGGATCTGATTGGCAACCATTCAGATCCCTCCTCCGTCGGGATGACGGATACAATCAGATCCCTGGTCCTCGTGGGAATCTCAATCGCCTCGCTCGGCGCGTGGTGGTGCGCCGTTCTCACGCACCCCATTCTCGACTCGGTTCGATCGCCCTGGCTGGCCATCAATCCGGCGACTTTGTTTTGGCTTTTCATTCCGGCCGTTTGCGCGGTGGTTTTATTAATGGGCGAACGCGAGGGCGGGGCAAGCCCAGTCCGTACCGCCGCGGGATTCGGCGTCATAGTGATCACGTTATTTTCTGCCTTGTCATTTGCCGCCGCGGCGTATCCGCTCGGTTTTGGGTTCGACCCGTTCCTGCACCGCGCAACAATCCAACATATTGCCGAACACGGAACCATTACACCAAAGCCGCTCTACTACATAGGCGAGTACGTCATTGAACTTTTCGCCATGAAGGTTCTCCACCTGCCGCTCAAATTGGTCGACGTGTACCTGACTCCACTCCTGGCGGCCACTTTAATTCCGGCGGCGGTGTTCCTAACCTCGAAAGAAGGGTCGACGCCAAGGTCGACCCCTACAGCGGCGATTTTATTATTTCTACCTATCGCCGCTTTCATTCAAACCACTCCGCAGGCGTTGGCGTTTGTGTTTACCACCCTCGCCGTGTTGATAGGGTCAGGGTCGACGCCAAGGTCTATCCCTACGGCCGCAATATTCGCGGTCGCGGCGCTGTGTGCCCATCCGATCGCGGGGTTACCGGCGGTGTTTTTCGTGGCGATGACGTATACGGCGCAACGAGGGTTAATACATGGATCGACCCCTACCGCGATCATCGCAATCGTGTCGGCGGTCGCCCTGCCACTGGCGTTCATTGCGCAATCGCTCAAAGCTCACATGCCTCTCGGCTTGCATTGGCCGACGTTGGCGAACGGATTTGGCGTTGTTGAACCCCTACTGCCGTGGATCGGTACGCATTTTAATGCATGGGGCGATACAGCATATTTGGTGATTGGAAACATGTTTATTGTCACGGTGATTTTGGGGATTATCGGCGCGTGGCGGGTGTACCAAGAGGGCCGATACATGGATCGGCCCGTACAACGATATGTGCCGTTAATCTGTGCGGGTATCGCCTTTTCGAATTTCCTGATCCTGGGGCTGTTCTTTGAATTCCCGTTTTTGATCTCGTACGAACGGGCGGATTTTGCGGCGCGCATGCTCACGCTGACGGTGTTGTTTTTATTGCCGTATATACCGCACGCGTTTGAGAAAAGGGTCGACGCGCGGGTCGACCCCTACCTCGCAGGTCGGATATTCACAACGGTCATGATCGGGGTCGTCTTCGTGTCGACGGTCTATGGTGCGTTCCCACGAAATGACGCCTATGCTTCATCAGCCGGATTCAATGTGACGCAAGCAGACTTTGACGCGGTAAACGCTATAGAGAAGTACGCCGCTGGTCGGGACTACGTGGTTCTAGCCAACCAAGCCACGTCTTCAGCCGCCATGGCAGAGTTCGGTTTCAAAAAGTACTACCACGGCGATATTTTCTTCTACCCCATCCCCACCGGCGGACCGCTGTACAAACTCTACCTAGACATGGCTGAAGCGCCGACCGAAGAGACAATCGAACAAACTAGAAAACTTACCGGCGAACAACTCGTCTTCTTCGTCATGAATGACTACTGGTGGGATTCAGCTCGAGTAATAGAGCAAACAAAAACCATCACGGACACGTCCTGGACCTTTAGTGACCAAGAAGTAACGGTGATGGTGTTTGAAAACTAACGACCAACAATCATTCTTTCTTTACGGTGCTTGATGGCTTCAGCACAGCATCTCTCCAGGCGTTCAGCGTACTTGGGCAGTGAGTATTCGGCCACGGTCTGACTGATTTCATCTCGGCGATTAGCGAACTCGTCCTTGCGCTGATCAAGCGTAGTTAGGGCCCGCAGGAAATCGCCCTTGTCACCCGGAATAAACAAAAATCCGTTCTTCCCTTCTTCGACTAACTCCCCTACGCCACCAATTCTGGAAGCTAGGATTGGCAAACCGGCCTGTAGTCCCTCATAAATAACAGTAGGCGAGTTCTCGTAACACAAGCTTGGGACTACTAGCGCGTCCACTACGCCAAAAACATTCACAATTTCCTCCGGTGGCATGTAGCCCAGGTAAGTAATGCGCTTATTTTCATTCGCCTTCTTCTCAGTCCATCGTCTTAACGCGCCATCACCAGCAATCATTAATCGAGCGTCAATGGGTAAACTAGAAATTGCCTCAACCAAAAATGCTAAACCTTTGTGCTGGGCTAGCTGACCGACAAACAATAACTTGAGCGGCCCACCAGACCTACCCTTCTTAGGGGAAACGTCGTAAGTCGGTGCCGGATTAGGCATGACCTCAATATTGGTACTTGAGAAAAAATGCGCCTGACGGTACATCCGCTCTAAATAATGCGAAGGCGAAATAACCACGTCCGGGTTCTTGAACTTTGACCGACAAACTAGCTGGTAAAGCTTGTAGAAGGGCTTGATAAACCATGAGGCTTGCTCTTTACCGAACATTACTAACCCCGACGGTACCACTAACTGCAAATCGTGAATCACGTGTACATGCGGAACTTTCATCTGCCGTAGGCTCCGCGGAATAGATAAACCTAGCCCCTTCAGGTTATGAGTGATAACTACGTCAGGCTGTTCGTTCACCAAAATAGTGCGCACCACTTCCGGCCCGTGGCCAGAGAAAGCGTCAATAACATGCCAAAATAAACGAATGACCCACGGATACTTATGATCATTCAAAGTGAAATATAAGTTCCGAGGAAAAAATCTATAGATACGCTCCACCGTAGAGCGGTCCAACAAAATTCCGCTGCCCTCACTCCTGGGCTGACCAGTAATCACAAACACGTCATGACCACGCGCCAAGAGTTCCTGTACGGTGCGGACAATAACCGTTTCAGCTCCCCCACGGGCATGCGGAGGATAAAGATTTGTAATGATTCCTATCTTCATACTTTTAGTACTCCGTTATACGCCTGGAGTAACCCGCGTGCAATAGCCCCGGAATCATACCGCTCCATAACCCGCAAACGGGCAGCAGCGCCCATAATTACAGCCTCCTCTGGGCGATCCACGAACTTCTGAAGTTGCTCGGCCAAATGGTCAACATTGCCGAGCTTGGCTAAATAACCAGTTCGGCCTTTTTCTACCAAAGTTCTGACCCCAGGTAGATCACTCACCACCGAAGGCAAGCCAGAAGCCGCAGCTTCTAAAGTTACTAGACCGAACGCCTCACCCCCGTTAATACTCGGCAAAACGTGAACGTCTGCAGAGCGGTAAACATTCGGTAACTCCTCGTCAGACACCCTACCCAAAAAAGTTACGCGGTCAGCAATTTTCAAATCACGGGCCAAACTCTCATAGAATGGCCGGCGATCACCATCACCGGCAACTATAAGCTGAGCTATGCCTGACAGTTTGGCGAAAGCTCTCAGTAAGACATCTACGCCTTTGAAGTCATGAGCTTGGTCCAGGCCACCCACGAAGAG
>CAYGEQ010000002.1:6543-14957 GCA_964348985.1 uncultured Gammaproteobacteria bacterium
AACCGGGTGCCGTCAACTCCAAACGGCATCTCGATTAAATCTGAATGCTTGATACCAGAAGCCTCTGCGTACTCAAGCGTACTCACGAAAACTTTTTTAGCCGCTAAAAAAATGAGGGGCTCAATTAACCAACGGTGCAAAGTAAAAATAATATTGCGCCAGTCATTCGTCACCGCCTTCATGTGATAGGTGAGCACGAGCGGTGTCCTATAAATTAAAGAAGCAATAACCGCAAAAATATCTTGACCGTAACATGGATAGTGCACATGGATAACCTCAAAGCCTTTCAGCTGCCTCATGAGCGACGGCATGACGGACGCGTTACCGTAGGTAAAGAGAGGCTTAAGCGTGCTCGGCGCGAAGACCACGGCCTGATGACCGAGGGCTCTGAGAGCATCAACCTGAGCGGCTGCCACATGGCCAATACCACCCTTATAAGGAGGGAAAACTGGAGAAACCACAGCAATTCGCATATTTACTCCGGTTTCTTGGCGTTACTAATGGCCACAGCGCGGACCAGCTCGGTCATCTCAGCCGAGAGCTTCTGCTCCTTAACCATTAATCTGTAAACTGAGTAGGTCAAAATAACTATAGCCGAATAAACAATCACGTCAGCACCACGACCAATGCCCACCAGCTTGGCGAGCGAGTTAGTCAGGTTAGGCACTAAAGCCACGGCTATCACTACCAACCACAAACATGAAAACGCAACAGCCCAATATTTAGAAGCTTCTTTTTTAGAATACTGTTGCCAAGTTTTATAGATGGCGACTGCTGCAAACGACACCAAAATTAATTGAAAAATCATATTAGCCAACAAGTTTCTTTTTCAAAATATCTTTAGCCGTAGCCATCGCCTTAAGTGTGGACTGGCCTTTCTTTAAAGTCTCCAGACTGTAACGAATGGTGACCGGACGCTCCACATATCTCAAGCGCTGGTTGACTATATTGTCCAGGATCTCTGAAGCATGCGCCATGCGGTCCAAAGAAATTCGTATCTTTCTCGCCGCTTCTTTTGAGAGCGCGCGAAAACCGTTATGCGTATCAGTCACGCGAATGCCAGAAAGAGCTCGAGTAAACAACACAGCTAAACGAAGCATGGCCCGCCTCATAGCTGGAATGTTCTCCGCCTCCTTGCCTAAAAATCTAGAGCCAAGGACAACGTCAACCTCACCACACTCAATCGGCTCAAGCATCATGGTGATCTCACTACCGCGCATCTGCCCGTCCGCATCAAAGTGAATAATCACTTCAGCGCCAAGCGAGTTTAAGGCGTAATCAGTCCCCGTCTGGAGTGAGGCCCCCTGCCCTCGATTCAAAATATGGGTCAGCACATGGGCGCCAGCTAAGGCGGCTTGCTCGCCCGTTCGATCACGACTGCCATCATCAACCACCACCACCGCGTCTACATGTGGCAAGGCATCCCTAATAGCCTCAGCAATTCTGGCCTCCTCATTGTACCCAGCTATCACGGCAACGGCGCGCATATGGGGCTATCTAACCGCCATTTCCGCCATTAGTCAAAAGCTGTTTATTAGCGCGTACATAATCAATCGCCTTCTTGAGCCCGTCTTCTAGACGCACCAGCGGAATCCAGCCCAGCTTTTCTCTAGCCTTATTTAAGGACGGTAAACCAAGTGGAATCATGTGCGCCGCCTGTGCCTCATATTCAAGCCCAACTTCGGCCTCGCATAACGCCATGATCTGCTTAGCAATATCCGAAATCTTCACCTCAATGTCACTCCCCAAATTAACCGGTCCAATCCCCTTCTCGGCGCGCATTAATCTAGTGAGTCCGTCTACCACATCAGTCACATAAGCTAAGGTGGTGGTCGAGTTTTCATCGCCCATGATAACAATAGGCTTGCCCTCTAACACGTTCAAAATAAAGTCTGGAATCTGATGACCTTGAAACAAGGGCATACGTGGCCCAAAGGTTCTAAAAATGCGCGCAATCTTACAATCCAAATTATGCACGTCAGCGTAAGTGGTAAACATGGTTTCAGAAAACTTCTTACCCTCATTAAAACAAGCGCGAGGGCTCAAGTGATCCACCACGCCTAGTTCATCCTCCGCAATCCCCGCCTTGATACTGGCGTCACGTGCACCGTAAACCGTAGCTGAAGAAGTTAACAAAACCTTAGCTTTATACTTAACAGCTAAATCTAGCACGTTTTTAGTACCCACTGAATTAGCTAATAGAGCGGCCATCCTAAACTTTTCAAAACCTTTAACAGCCGTAGGTAAGGCTAAGTGATAAATTTCCTGCACGCCCAAAAACTTGACCTTGAACGGTTCAAGCTCGGGAAAAGATTCAAGATCAAAAGGCGCGGAAATATCTAACTTTAAAAATTGAAAATCTGGATTTCTTAAAAGTGACTCAATATTCCTAACGTGACCGGTGGAGAAGTTATCAATGCAAATAACGTGATGCCCCTCCTTAAGTAAGGCGTCGCAGAGGAATGAACCCAGGAACCCCGCCCCGCCTGTCACCACCACGTTTTTTTTGTCCATATATTTCTTAATTACCAAGCGCCAAGTGAAGTACCGCGTGAACCCACCAAACCAGTACCAACCGTCCCTAACAGCTGACCACGAGCGGACCAGACCTGAACCTCACCCGCACCACGCTCCGGAGCAATCACCAAGTCATTAAACCCGTCCACATCTATATCTGACACATCAACCACCGCCCCGGTGGTCACTGAGGCACCGCCCACAAAGAACTGCCCCCAAAGCGCCCCAATCTTATTAAAGATGCGGATATTGGCCGAACCTGGAGCCCGCGGAGACACCACAATTTCATCCCGGTCATCACCATCAAAATCACCGGCAGCTAAAGACACGCCAGCGGTCATGTTTTCAGCATAAGCCATGAAATCAACCAGCGGGCGACCATCATTATCATACACTGACACCAGAGGTGAACCGCTTAATGGCGCAACAACTAATTCATTGTCATAGTCATCATCAATATCCGCTACCGCCACTGTCAAAGGCGTATTGGCTTGGTACCCAGAAATTGGGAAACGCATTTTCTCCTGGCCATCCATACCAAACACAACCGCGTCAGAACTCACGCCCGCGCCAACTACGGCTACTAAATCTGGATAAAAATCCCCGTCTACATCGCCTAAAGCTACGGACACGCCCTGTCTCGATTTTTCATCAAAGGCGAAGAATGATTTCACAAGCGCACCGGTAGCTGTAAAAATTCTAACTTGCGGGCCACCACCCGTGCCCGGAGAGGTAATAACCTCAGGAATCCCGTCATCATTCACGTCCACCATAGATACCTTCACCCCGCCTAAGAAAGTGGGGGCAAAAGCTAAGAACTCAGCATGCGGAGTGCCGTCTGCTTGAAAAACTCTAACTTTAGGTGGCTCACCGGGAGCTGCCCCTAGAGCAATAAATGAATAACTCGCGTCTTCAGATAAACCACCCGTGCCAACCGGCGTAGGCAAGAGTGGAGTAGGCAGTGTTGATTCAACCACCTCCACTACCGGTGCAGTACCAGCTATGCCCCGAGCCACGGTTAACGCCCGCGCCACGTTTAACCTGCCTACCCCCAAAGAGCCTCGGCCAGAGATAGTCTCCCTAACCGGATCAACTGATAATTTAATAGCGGATCTCACCTGATCAGGAGTGAGCTGTGGGTAAGCGGATAAAATGAGGGCTGCCGTACCAGCCACCATTGGACTAGCAGCTGAAGTTCCGTCCCAAGAAAACTGGCTACCTGTTAACGCTTCAGCTCCGTCACTTAAAGTAAGTCCCTGGATATCAGTACCCGGGGCACTTAAGTCAGCACAAGAATTACCAAAATTAGTGAAATCAGTTTCACGGTCAGCTTCATCCGTAGCAGTCACCCCAATCACCCAGTCCTGAGTGGCTGAACGCAAACAGGCGGGATAAACCGGCGCTGTATTAACATCCTGACCATCATTACCAAGCGCAGCCACCATAACTACCCCAGCCCGATAAGCGTTCTCAACTGCTGTCCGTAAAGCCGGTCCAGCTTCATCACCTACAAAACTTAAATTAATCACCTTGGCCCCGTTTTTAACGGCATAATTAATGGCCTCGACCGCCTGCCCCTCATCACCTCCGCCCTCCTCATTTAAAATTCTGAGCGGCATTATTTTCACATGCCAATTAATACCCGCGTAGCCCAAGTTGTTATTAGTTTCCGCCCCAATCACTCCGGCAATTAATGTGCCGTGCGACAATGCAAGAGATGAGGCCGTAACCCCATTCACGCTGCCGTTAGGCACAGGCTCATTATCATCATTCACAAAATCCCAACCGTCTACATCGTCAATATAGCCATTACGGTCATCATCCAAATTATTCCCCGGGATTTCCCGCGAATTCTTCCAAAGATTATTAACCAAGTCTGGATGATCCAAATCAATTCCGGTATCTAACACGGCCACCACTACTGCCCCAGTGCCCACAGCTGTATCCCAAGCTGTACCAGCGTTAATGAGCCTTAAATACCATTGATTCTCTAAGTAAGGATCATTTGGGGTAACGGCCAAAACCGCTGGGGCAAACGGTAAAAACAAAACCGCTCCCATAGCGGCGCTGGCGATAGTCTTCGCGAGTAAGCGCATATGGGAGCAGTATACCTGAAACTACCCTTTACATTTAGCCAACAGCGTCTGCAGTTCATCCGCGATGCTCTGGTTGTTAGGGGCAAGGTCTCGGGCCACCGTGTAGTGATCAATTGCCCGAGGACAGTCACCGCCAGCTTCATACCAACGACCAAACTGGACCATGTTCCAAGAAGTCTGTCCTTTATTAGCCAAATTCAGCTCTAACAAGGCTTTAGCTGCCTCTCTATCCTCTGGGAATCGAGCTAACAATAAATCCAAATAGCTGATGTACATAGCCTCCGGTCCCTGACCTGAACTATCCGCTAGCGCCTTCTCAAAAGCCACTCTGGCTGCGTCATAATCGCCCATCTTATCAAGCACGTTGCCGTATGAATTACGGGCACCGTAGTTAATAGGATTGCCCTTTAATTCAGCCTCCAGTGCCTCACGAGCTGTTACCAAATCACCCAACAAATAAGCGTAGTGCGCTACTGAAGCGTAAATATTCAAATCAATCTCCCCACCTTCCGCCTCAGCTGCTACTAAAGCGGCCTGAGAAGTTTTCAGCTGAGTCTCAATGTACGCCCTAGTAGCCTCATCCATCTCTATCTCCATAGAGGTCTGCAAACCCCGGTATTTAGCCTCTGGATCAGCCAAACGGAACAAGCCGTAGCCAATAGATAGGAGGATTACGAGACCAATAACCACCGCGATCAAGCTATTTCTAGTCAAAGCCATATAGGCGAAAGTATAAGAAAGCCGGAGAAAAAGAGCAACCCCTCACCCGCCAGAGCCGCGCTCAGGAAGGTGAAGGGTTGAGAGGGTCACTAGATGCACGGAGTTTCATCTGGCCCGTTCTTGCAGTTGTCATCCAAGTCGTTGTTGCAGATCTCGTCTGCGCTTGGATAACAGGTGGGACACTCGTCGTTACAGTCCGTACCGTTCTCTACGTACCCGCCTGGTGCGCGGCAAGCCAGCAGCGAATCAGACGCTGAGCCGTACGTGTCACCATCGGCATCAGGATAGTACAACCTGCGGCTGAACGATCCCTCGTCCACCACGCCGTTGCAGTTGTTGTCGGCGTTGTCACAGGTTTCTGGGTCCGAGGTGTAGTGCGCGTCCCGGTTACTGTCGTCACAGTCAATCCCCTTATCAACCGAGAGGTAGCCATTCGGCTTTGAGCAGGCCAACACGGACACGTTCACGTTCCGGTAGCCATCGCCGTCAGCATCACGGTACCAGGTGGTACCTACTCCCTCGTCCACTCCGCCCGCACAGTTGTCATCCACCCCATTGCACACTTCCGTGGCCGTAGGGTAAACGGCGGCTGACGAGTCATTACAGTCCGTAGAAACAGACACGTACCCGGACGGCATGGCACAGCTGAGTTTATTCACCCCGCTGTTGCCGTAACTGTCCGCATCCGCATCCGCGTACCAGGTGGGCCGCCCGGTGACTGACGAATCTGCGTCGTCCATCTGGCCGTCGCAGTCATTGTCCTTACCGTCACAGATCTCCGCGGCGGCTGGACTGATGGTGGTCACGCTGTCATTACAGTCCGCGGCGTTGGTCACGTAGCCGGACGGAAGGAGACAGGCCAGCTTCGTGGTAGAAACTGTCCCATAACTATCCGAATCGGCGTCCCGGTAGTACGTGGTCCGGCCAGAGACGCCGGTGTCAGCGTCATCCACCGCCCCATCACAATCGTCATCCCAGCCGTTACAGGTCTCTGACCCGGCTGGGTTCACCGCGGACTTGGTGTCATCACAGTCGCCTGGGATAGACACATAGCCCGTAGGAGCCGAACAGGCCGTAGTGATGGCCGAAGACTTGCCGTAGCCGTCCCCATCTTCGTCCCGGTAAAACGTGGACTTACCGATGGCCTCACTGGCGCCATCCGTGATGCCGTTACAGTTGTTGTCCTGACCGTCACAGACCTCCACCGCCGCTGGGTTAATGCTGGCGTTGGAGTCATCGCACTCTTCGCAGGCGGGAAAGCCGTCGCTATCCCCGTCCACAAAGCCGGTGATCCCGTCACAGTTGTAGTCTGCAGGGTTCGAGCAGTCCGTTTCCGGAGCACCCGGGTAATAACGCGGGTCCGTATCCAGGCAGTCGCCCGGCACGGCCGTGTACCCCACCGGACTCCGACAAGCCGAAGCGGTAGAGCCGCCTCCGCTGCCATCTTCATCCTGGTCTCGGTACCAGATGGTCTTCTCGGTCACGGACGGATCGGCGTCGTTCGCCAACCCATCACAATCCTCATCTACATCATCCGGCTCGCACACTTCGGTACCGTCCGGGTGAACCAACGGATCGCTGTCATCACAGTCCGTAGCGTCAACCACGTACCCATCCGGCGCCTCACAGGCGTAGGACAGATGACTGACGTTCCCGAAGCTGTCCCCATCCACATCCAGGTAGAACGCGGCCGGATCAAGCACCGCCTCAGGATCATCAGTGATCCCGTTGCAGTCATTATCCGCGCCGTCACACGTCTCAGGTGCCCCGGGGTACGAATCCCGGTCAAAATCGTCACACTCCTGACAGGCGGCGTAGCCATCCAAGTCAGAGTCATCGTAGCCGGTAGCGCCGTCGCAGTTGTAGTCAGTGGGATCTTCGCAGTCCCACTCCTCAGCGCTCGGTCGGACGTCTGGGTTGGCGTCATTGCAGTCGCCCTTGATCAGCACGTGGCCAACCGGTTCAACACAGGCGTTCACCGCCTGGTCAGTCCCGTAACCGTCCTGGTCTGCGTCTGCATACCAAGTCGTCTGATCAGCCACCGCGCTGTCCTCGTCATCGGTCAGGCCGTCACAGTCGTTGTCCGCGCCGTCACAGGTCTCCGTGGCGGCCGGATGGATCTGACCGTCAGCGTCATCACAGTCCTCCGGAACGGAGAAACCATCATGATCCTCATCAGTCAGCACCAGCACGTCCTCGTCCACCTGGCCGTCACAGTCATCGTCCACCTGATTCACCGTAGACTCGTCAGCGCCAGGGCCGATGGTTGGGTTGCTGTCATCACAGTCATCCCGGTTCTCAGCGTCTGGCCTCTCAGGGTCACAGTACTCGTAGACCACGAGCGGATCACCGTACCCGTCACCGTCCACATCTGCGTACGTACCACCGCGCCCGTTGGCCAGATAGTCGTCGCAGTTCTCGTTCACACCGTTGCACGGCACGTCCACCGCACCGGGATTCACGGCTGCGTTGTTGTCATCGCAGTCGTCAAACTCGGCCAGGTAGCCATCACCGTCCAAATCCGTGAAGCCCTCATGGCAGGCCTCAGGAAAGAACGTGCAGATGACCGGTTGCCGGCAAGCCGACGCCGTGATCAAGATGAACATCGTCACGCAAACAGTAAAAAAGCTAGCGCGCATGAGCGCCTCCTATTGGTTGGATTCCCCCAACCAATCTGGGTGAAATGAACTAAGCACGAAAATTAAAATAGCCTAAAAATAGCGTTTTGTCAAGTATTTTATCTAATATTGGCGGAGAAATACGAGAACCATCAGGTGTCAGGTGTCCGGTTATGGAGCCTGAACAAAGAATCCAATTCAGAAAAGTCACAATCCTTAACCTGACCCCTGAAACCTGATGGTCTCTCCCCCAAATCAAAATCCCCCTCGGCCGTTAGGCTTCGGGGGATTTTGCTTGTCTTAAACCTGTTGGTTTAGAGACGGGAGGCTAGTCTTAGAAGACGAGCGTTCCGCCGTTAACCGTGAGGTTGTCGACAAGGTATGAGCCCCAGTATTCCTGTACTGAGAGGGCGTTGGAAGCGACAGCTGTCGATCCATCATCCTGCCAGAGAAGAGTTCCAGG
>CAYGEQ010000002.1:15057-17489 GCA_964348985.1 uncultured Gammaproteobacteria bacterium
GTGCTAACAATTGGATCCGTGGCCAAGTCAACACGGATGGAATCATCCGCTGCAGAGCTGGCACCGGTCGTGTCAAAGTACAACGCGAACGAGTTCGACGTGCCCTTTGAAACAACTTCAGCGGTTGGGAGCGTGATGCCCACAAAGCCGATGTCCTGAGAGTCGTTAGTGTTGTCACAAGCTACACCGGTGGCGCGGTAAAGCGTCCAGTCGGAGTTAGCGGTGTCAAGAGAGGTAGACGTTCCATCAACCGTGAGGTTGTATAGAGAGAAGTCACCTGTCGTGGTTACACCAGCTGGGTTATCAGTGTCACAGGTGTTCCAGTCAGCCGTACCGTCACCACCGTTGTCGGTCAAAGTCGTCTTGAAGACGAGCTCAGAGAGAACTACATCTTCGTTAGAAGAAGCAGCTACGGAGAAGCGGAAGACCTCAGAAAGACCTGGAACAGCGCTACCAGAAGGTGAAGCGGAGCTCAGAGTGATAACTGGCTTGGTTTCACGGACAACGAAGGTAGAAACACCATCAGTTGCGGCCGCGTCGTCACCAATATCAGCAATGCCTGAGGTAGCTTCGTCCAGCGTGAAGCCGGATCCAGAACCAGTAGCCTTGAAGGATTCACTGCCGGAGTTGTCGCCGTCAGAGAAGCCCATACGGATCTTTTCGTTGCTGGTAGCAGAACCACCAGAATCACGATCAGAAGGAGGTACGTTTACGTACACCTTAACATCCTTTGGAGTGCCTACTGGTACGTACATGCTAAGGCCGTTAAACAACGCTGCGTTGCCGGACATAGTTGCCGTTGCCGTACCCGTTGTGCCGTCGGCCTTAGGGTAAGAAAGGGTTACCAAAGAAACGTTGTTGGCATAGGAAGAAGAATCTGCAGAACCTGCATCATCTTCAGCCTGCTCTTCAGTGAACTCAAGAGTCTGAACATTGAAGGATTCGTTGGTAGCCGTGAAGCGGTATTGAGCCACTTCAGCATTGTTCGTGCCCGTGAGCAAGAAGTCTGCGCTCGGAGTGCTTGAGCCAACGGTCATGGCAAGGGTGCCGGAATCGTTAAGCGTTACAAAGCGAGTAGCGGCACCAGTTGGAAGCGTACCGTTCAAATCACTACCAGTTACCGTGAAGGTATCGCTGTCAGTGTCCTCAGCGGTTACGTCGGTAGAAGCATCTTCGATATCAAACGCGAAGTATGCAGCACCAGAAGTGGACGTGTTAGCGAAGTTACACTGCACAGTAATAAGCTTCACAGCGCCAGCGCTCATCGTCCAGTTAATGGAGTCGAAGCGGATGGTCTGACCGTTAGAAGCTGGAGCCTCTGGACCGGCCAAGCGAGTGGTGCCCTCATAAAGGGAGCAAGATTCGATGTAATCGTTTACATCAGAAGCTGCTTCACCACCAAGAGTGAAGGAATCGTTAGCTGCGTCGTCACCGAATACGCTCAAAGTGAAGTCAGTCACAGTTACTGCAGAAGCCAAACCAGCAGTAGCGGAGAAACCGATCACAGATACGTTCTGTGAACCGTCTACCGTGGTAGAGCTGGAAGGCGTGCTAGCCAAGGCGAAGGCCAAGGAAGCGGTGCGAGCGAGCTGTGAGTAACCGCGGATGTCAGAACCAGGGACAATGTCAGCGGCTGCAAGAGCATCACCGTTGTCATCTTCAGTGGTCATGGCAGACATATCAATTTCAGCACCAAAGGCTGTGCCTGTGGCTACTTCGTTGTCTACGTCAGCAGTAACTTTCAAGTTCAACGTCTCACCTGCATCCAAGGAGAAATCGTCAGTGAAGTCGATGGTCTGCACGGCGTCGTCGCCACCAACGATAGCGGAGTCAAGTTCCATTGGACCCATCAAGACAGCGCCGGTGTCAGCGTTAACAATCTTAATGTCAGTCAAGGAAGCCTGATCGCTAGAATCAGCTGTTGCGTCGTTGTCACCGTTGATAAGACCTTCGTCGTCGTCGTCGTTGCCGGTTTCAGCATCGTCGAAGGCGTCACCGTCAAGCGTAGCAGCGTCGTCACCGTATACGAGGACATCAAGGTCCTTGATGGTAACGAACTGAGTAGCTGTAACGGAGAATTCAAGCAAGGTCTGATCCTGGGCATCAGTCTGGATGTCGCCAGCAGCTGGACCGTTAAAGGCGAAGGTAAGATCACCGCCCTTTACGTCGCTGAAGGAACACTTACCAGAGGAAGAAGTACAGGAAGAACCATCGTAACCGTTGGAGTCATCAGTATCGACAGTTAAGCCGAAGCCGAAGTCGCCACCGATAGCTACAACGTCAACTGCGTTGTCGATGTAAACTTTAACGTCATCACCGGTCTGACCGCCGATATCTGCCGACACTGCGAAGATGTTGTTACCACCTTCTTCAATGTGGAAAGGAGCTGCGGAAAGATCGAAGACAACCCAGTCACCAGAGGAGTTCACACC
>CAYGEQ010000002.1:17589-29890 GCA_964348985.1 uncultured Gammaproteobacteria bacterium
CCAACTGAACCTGCAGACACTACGTCAGCAGAGCTAGCGAGCTTGAAGCCAAACGTATCAGCTGCCGTCTGGGACGTAGAAGTGGTTACGCGCACCGTGTAGGTGTGGGTAGCATTCGCAGCGATAGGCTGGTTCAAGTTGTTGAAGGAGACCTGGCGAGTGGAAGAGTTCACAGTGCGTGACTCAGTCAAACGCGTAGAACCTTCGTACAAGTAGGCGTTAGAAATGTTTGTCGTTGCACCAGCTCCAATCATGGAGAGGGTAACACCGTCAAACGATGCAGCTTCGCTGCCAGCCTTCACGTTGAACGAGAAGACGGAAACGGAGTTAGAGCCACCAGGAAGGGAAGCTCCAGCTGGCATAGAAGAAGCTGCTGACACCGTGAGGGCGCCAGAAGAAACTACTTCGCCCTCTGCGGTCTGAGAAGCGTCAGAAACTGACAACTCCTTAGTGGTCAAATCAGCTCCAGCGGACAAGGCGCTGTCTACGATACCGGAACCATCCATGACGTACATGGAGTGGAGACCGTTAGCAGACATACCGGCTGCAGATACCATGCGCTTCTCACCATCCCATGAAAGGTAGGTGTTTCCGCCGCTTAGGTAAGACATACCGTCATACGCCGTAGCGCTCATAAGAGAAGCGCCAACCGTGTAGTCAGTGAAGAAGACATCTGGAACGTCCACAATGCGCTGGTTCCAGTCGGAACCTGCGAATGCAACGGCCACTGCCTCTGATTCAATCCAGTAAATGCTGCCGTCGCGACCTACAGCGTAGGTCTTTGGGTCAGAAGTTACTTTGATCCAAGATGCACCTGGGCGAACAACTACGTTGCCACCAAGAGTAATGTCAGAGATCGTGCTGTCAGAAACAGTCATAACACCGCTGAAGTCAGCAGCGCCGGAGCTGTTTGAGTGCCAGCTTGAGTAAGTCTTAAGGTTAGGATACGTGTAGCGCATACCGTCGTAACCGTAGTAGTAAACCGTAGAGAGCGAAGCGCTCCGAATACGATCACCTGCGGCTGCAGCCTGCGTCACAGATGGGCTCAAAAGAGCGCCAGCACCGATGGAGAAAGCGATCGTCGCTGCAGCTACTGCGGCAGAGAAAGCGCGCTTTCCTGTGTCTAGAACATGTTGCATAAATTTGCCAAATCCTATTCCCCTTTTAAGGGGTAAAGAGATAGAGGTTTGCACGGGCCTGCGGCCCCGACCTTTGAAGCGTGCTTACCCGGGATGCGTAGAACGCAGTCCCTTTGGGCAGGGCATCACGGGATGCCCTGCCTGAAGGAATTACGTAGGGGCAAGACGTCGCCTTGCCCGTACACCGAATGCATTATGGCGTAAGTGGATCCGATGCATCAGCCGGAGTTTCTTCAAGCAGTTTCTCAGCCTCCGCCTTGGCAGCCTCTTCAGCGGCCTTCACCTCTGCCTTAGCCCTAGTCTGCATGATGAGAATCTCTATCTCTGCCAGCCGAGCCTCTAAAGTCAGTAGCTCTTGATCGATTCCCTGCAGAGTAGCGAAGGCGTTTCGGTAACCACCGGCCGCAAAACCGTTCATAGCTTCTGGAATCTGCAACTCCGTCTGCTTAACCAAGAAGTTCATGCGCTTCAAGTCATCGCTGCTAGGAATACCGTCTACTCCTTTATATAATTCGACGCCCAGTATAGCCTTACTAATTGTCTCTAAGCGGTGCTTATCAAATGTCTGTCTAGCCTCTATAGAACCTAGCTCCTTAGTGAACATGCCCTTCAGCTCACCACTAGACTTATCAGTGGCCGCTTCTTCATGAACGTCTACAGCTACGGTAGTGGCCACCTCCTGCGCCTCCTTCACCGCTTGCTTAGCCTCAACTGTCTCATTACCGGCGTCAGCAGTGGAGTTAGACGAAGCCGTCTCTTCAATCACCGCCTTCATGGATTCAATCTTATTCTGAACGTCCGTAACCACCGCTAGAGTAGCCGTAGAGCCAACACTACCCTTCAAGCTTTTAAGATCAGCAGAAGCCCGTGATAATTCAGAAGCGTATTCAGCCATGGCTGTTCTAGCCAGTATCTGATGGCTCGAGTTCTCTGGACCAATAGCTCGTAATTCTACCGCTTCGCGCAAACGTCGCTCGGCAAATTCAGTATGCAAAATGGCCCGTCTATCAAGCGAGGCCAGTCTGAGCTGGGCCTGTTCAGTAATTCTCTTAACCGAATAAAGCGTCTCGCCGGGCAAACTACTAGACGCGGCACTCACCGTAGACAAACTACCGGCAAAAAGAGTGAAGGCGGCAAAACTCACCGTGACTGGCTTAGAAATGAAAGAGCTAAGATACCAAGTAACGTATGACTTGGATTCCTGCTGCACTGGTAAATCAACACTCACGCGGGACAAAAGGCGGGCCTTAGCCGCGCCATGCTCAGATAGAGAAAGGGCCCCAGCTTGGGGGTTATTTTTCAAACTCTTTAATTGTGAAAGCAGATTGGACACAGGTATGACTTTTAGACTTTTCGCTGTTCACTTTCGACTAATTCCTGAAGGGCTTTTTTAGCCCGGTGAAGGGTTACTCTGACACCGTTGGGCGTCTGCTCAAGCGTGCTAGCAATCTCACTAATACTCATCTCGTTCAGATATCTCATCACTAGGAGCTCGCGGTACTCATCCTTGAGTAACTTCATCTTATCTATCAGATCATCACTCTCCGTTTTCAGAGTCACCTCTTCCGCCAGTGAACCAGCGGCTGGCACCTGCTCTAGCACGTCCTCGTCCACGGTCTCGACCGGCGTTTTTCTTCGATAGAAATCAGCCGTAATGTTCCGAGCGATTCTGAAGAGCAGAGCACTGACATTGTCTACCGAACTGGAGGTCATATATTCCCAACCCCTGAGAAAGACCTCACTAGTTATCTCTTCCGCATCTTCCTTGCGTGGCACCTTAAAGATGAGGAACCGACGGATGCGGTCAGCGTGAATGTCATACAGCTCTCCGTACGCGTCCGTGTCCTTGAACCGGTACACGCGGAAGGCTAGAAATTTTTGACGGTAAGCTGACATGTATGAAGTCGTTGTTAATCGGAAAACATTACAGTCTGAGAAAAGTGTTGGCAAGATTAGCCGAAAATTATCTCTTGACCCACTTGCTAAATTTGTCTACACTAGTATGGACAAGTAATTATGTTTGTCCACGCTAGCGTAGCATTATGCAAACACCAATTCGGCTCTCTATTTCCGAAGCTTCCAAACTCTTTGGCGTTAGCCCGCGCACCGTTAGACGAGCCGTCTCAGACGGGGCTGTGACCTATATAGTCGTTCAAGGGCGGTATAAAATTACATTCGAATCTCTCCTCAAGTGGAGCCAGGAAACTACTACAGTCAAAAACAAGCTAAACAAGTCTGGCCTCGGCCAGTATGTTGGCCAGTGGAAGATCAAAAATAAGCTCTACTCCCCCAACCCAAAAGCATTAGAAAGTGAGTAACAGAAAACCGCCCAACAAAGGGCGGTTTTCTGTTATCCACACCACGCCACCGGTCTACAGCCGCTTGTGATAAAGGGGGACAAAGAATTAACCTCCTCTATGTCCATCAGAACATTCGCGCGCGCCACTGTCGGGATCCTGTTTTGTGGTATGGCATTCCAATGGGCAGTGCCTGCGCTGGCCGTCGATATAGATAGTACGCCCTTCATCACCAGAAACCAGTTAAGGGTGTCAGCTGACGAACATACAGGCGCATTTACAAATACATACCCTATCGTCATTCCACCCGGAAGAAACGCACTCCAACCCTCACTTGCCCTCACCTATAGCAGTGCGGACATGAACAACGAGAATATCTTCGGATACGGCTGGAGTCTCCCCATTCCCAAAATTGAACGCAAGAGCACCCATGGCAGTGCCGCGCTATATGACTATAACAATTTTAACTCCACCCTCTCCGGTGATTTAGAGGCAGCTGACCTCTCGGACAGTTCCCATGGTGCTTATGGTGCCAAAGTAGATGACGGCAGTTTCCTGCAGTACGAATACAACGCCAATGAAACCTGGACTGTCACCGACAAGCTCGGCACTATCTACACCTTTGGCGACGATATCACTGCGCGCCTCGAACACCCAACAGATAGTGATCTGGTGGCGGCCTGGTATCTGACCGAAGTTCGCGATACCAATGACAACACCGTCACCTATTCCTACACTAAAAACAACCATCAGATCTATCCCGAAAACATCAACTACACTGGACACGGTGCCAATGCTGGCCTTTTTGATGTCTCCTTCTCCCTCGAAGCTCGTGACGATGATCACATTTCCTATGCGACTGGCTTTCCCGTTACAACATCATCGGTCATCAGCCAAATAGACGTTAAAGAAGACGGCGAGATCATTCGCTCGTATGAACTTGATCATTCTCCTGGCGATAACGGGTCCCGCTCCCTACTCACCTCCATCACTGAATCAGGTACAGATGCAAATAACACCACCATAACCAAACCAGCTACCGAGTTCACCTACTCTGAGTCTGCAAGAACGTGGACAGAGGATGAATCGTTTACATTTCCTTTAGCTATCGGCAACGCAGGGTCCGGAAGCTTAGCGGTCTACGTCTTTGATGTGAATGGCGACTCGCTTCCTGACGTGGTCAAAGCAACCCAATCGGTAAAACAAGTGTTCATTAATAATGGAGACTATACGTGGACCGAAGATTCTAGCTACACTATTCCATTCTCCTTCGTATCAAGCGGAGGGAAGGACCTTGGTATAAGAATCGCGGACATCAACGGGGATGGATTCCAAGACATTCTACAGTCTAGAAACCCAGCTAATGGTCCGCTATCTGAATCAGTCTACCTGAACGATGGCGGCACCGGATGGACCCAGAGTTCATCAATTCACATTCCAATTGCCTTTACAAATGATGGAGGCAGTGATTTCGGGGTTCGCGTCTTCGACGTTAACGCAGATGGCCTGCCAGATATTATCAAGGCCAAATTTAACTCTGATAGCTCTATCGACTCCAGCGTTTATCTTAATGATGGAGACGGAACCGGCTGGACTGAGGTTTACACATACACATTCCCTAGAGCATTCGTCACCTCAAACGGCCTAGCAACTGGTCTTCAAGCGCATGACGTTAATGGAGACGGCTTGTCTGATCTTATACATGCCAAGTATTCCTCGAGTGGGCTCGAGCAACACGTTTACATACAAAATGGGGCAGGAACTGGATGGGCAGAGGATACGGGCTATAGTTTTCCACGCGGTTTCCTCTCCACGACTGGCAAGGATACGGGTGTCCGTATGATTGACGTTAATGTCGACGGCCTGCTCGACGTACTCTATGCAAGAAATGATTCGTCAGGAACACTCCAGGATGAACTCTATATAAACAACGGGGATGGAACCGGCTGGACTGAAGATTCTTCGTTCACCGCCCCAGTAGCACTCACAAATGACGGCGGGTCAGATCTCGGCGCCCGAGAAGATGACTTCGGTGGACAAATGAAAACCGATATCCTCTACTCCCGGATGGATTCGGAGGGCAACACCTGGACAGATCGTCTTTTTGTCGCTAACGGTAACAGGTCTGATTTGCTGACGACCGTTGAATCACCTGTCGGCGGAACAACAACCGTAACATATTCCACATCGGTAGCGCATAACAGCAATCTCTTCTTTCCTCTTCAGGTTGTAGACTCAATTACCACAAATGATGGACTCGGAAACACTTCAACCACGTCCTATCTATTTGAAGACGGTGCTTATTATTATAGTAACGAATACGATCGGAAGTTTGCCGGCTTTGGGAAGGTAACGACCACGGATGGACTCGGAAATGTGACAGTTGATTTTTATCATCAAGGGAATTCAACAGACCCTGCACACGGAGAAGAAACAGATGATATTAGCAAACTTTGGCATAGATATCGGCAAGAGCAATATAACGACAGCGATGACCTCTACCGTGTAACGATTGATGCCTGGGATAATACCGATCTCGGAGATGATCGGGACTTTGTGTATAAAACTCAGACCCTCGTCATGGATTATGACGGCAACGCAGGACATCGGGATACGGCTATTGCCTATACATATGACACGGCCAGCGGAAACCTGGATGAAAAAGTTGAGTATGGAATCGGCGCCGGCGATGATGACGGCAGTTTTACTGACTCTGGTACAGATGACCGGACAACTACATACGCCTACGCGCAGTGGACGAGCAGTGAATCAGGCTACCTGGTAAGCGAAACGCTGAAGGATCATAACGATGACACGGTTCGCCAAACCACCATGTTTTATGACGAGAACACGGATGATGCCGTGGACGTCGGCAACATAACGAAGGAAGTTAAGTGGATTTCGTCTACCGCCGAGGCTGAAACCAATTTCTCGTACGATACCTACGGTTTCCGCACCGAAGTAATTGATGCGAATGGCAATACAACAACCATCAATCCAGACGCTGAAGAACTCTATCCGGCCATGATCACGAACGATCTCAGCCAAACCACAGAGTACGTTTACGATTATTCCTCCGGTAAGGTAATAGAGACGACTGATGCGAACGGCTTCGTGTCTGAAACGGTCCTGGATGGGTTTGATCGTCCAGTCACAGAGAAAAAACCAAATCCATCGTCACCAACGTCCCTCCAAAACGTTCGCACCTTCGCCTACGACGATGCTAGCTTCCCTTCATCAGTTCATGAATCCGCTATCTTTGACGGTTCAATCTCAAAAGAAATCTACACGTATTTTGACGGCTTTGGCCGCCCAGTCCAAAAGCGTGAAGAAGCTGCGAGCAATTACAACGTCATCGATACCGCATACGACGAACGGGGAGATATTAAGAAAATCTCGCTTCCCTACTCTTCATCTGGCACTAGTCACACCACGTCTACAACAACCGCTGATCTCTATGAGACATACACCAGAGACGCTTTGCGAAGGCTAACGAGCAAAACAAATGCCGCCGGTAGCACAACTACCGATTACGATGACGGCGTATCCACAGAAACTGATGCAGAAAACAATGCCAAGGAATATCACTGGGACGGTTTTGGCCGCCTAAAAATGGTGGTCGAGGTCATTGACTCAACGGAACTCGAAACGTCATATGAATACGACGTGGCCGGGAATCTTACTGGTCTCACGGATGCAGAAAATAACCTGCGCTCGTTTGCATACAACGGACTCGGCAACCGCACAGCCATGACGGACCTCCACGCGTCCGGTGACAATGCATACGGCTCCTGGAGCTATGAGTTCGACGCCATGGGCAACATGATCGAATCCGTCAGCCCGAACAGCGTCACCACTACTTATGTATATGACGAACTAAACCGTCTGGAGACGGAAAACGCCACCGGAACAGGCGGCACAGATCTTACTTACACCTACGATTCCTGCGCGAACGGTGTGGGCAAGCAGTGCTCGTCCGCCGTACTCGGTGGCGCAGCTACCGCATACACTTACGATGCGTTAGGCCGCACCGCAACAGAAGTAAAAACAATTAGCACCGTAAGTTACACCACGGGTTACGCCTATGACCGCCAGGGCAACGTCTCGACAGTCACCTACCCTGACACAAGCACTGCGTCATATACGCTCAACAGTGCTGGCCAAATTACTTCGGCCGCATTTGATGACGTTCACGGCAGCGGACCGGAAACTCAAGTCAGCAGCATTGCCTATGGCCCACACGGCAAAGTAACGGCAGCTATCTACGGCAACGGAGTCACTTCATCCTGGAGCTATGACTCAGCAGAGCTCTATCGCCTCCAAAACAAAACAACAACGTCAGGCACAGATGACATAGAAGATTTCACTTATAGTTATGACAATGTAGGCAATCTTGAAACGCTTGCAGACGCTTCATCGCTCTACGACAGCATGGCACTCGCCTACGGCTATGATGACCTCTACCGTCTCACAGACGCAGATTCCGTCAGTAGCGATGAGACGCTCGACTACATAAAAACCTGGTCTTACACGGACATTAGCAACATTGATTACTCATCCGACAAAGGTTCATATACATACGGCGGCTCTGCCTCCGGTAACTACGCGAACCCGCATGCAGTAACCGGCGTAGGTGGCGACACCCTCACCTACGACCCGAACGGCAACATGACCGCTGACGGTACTTGGACAAACACGTGGGACTACCGCAATCAATTGCTTAGCTCAACGGACGGCACCACCCACGTCACCTATCAGTACGACGACGCAGGTAACCGCGTCCTCCAAGACGGCTCCGGTGCAACCAGAATCTACCCAAACTCTTACTACTCCGTAGACGGTGCAAACGTTGACCGCCACATCCTCGTAGGCGCCCTAGGATCCGTCGCTACTTCGACATGGGATACAACCGACGCTACGGTCATCTATCACCATACCGACCATCTGGGTGGCACTCACGTTGAAACAGACGAGAGCGGTGATGCGGTTGAGTACATCATCTACTCCCCATTCGGTGGAACGCTTGCTGATGTAAAGACTGGAGCGTATGAAAATAAGAATAAATACACAGGAAAAGAGAAGGATGAAGACACGGGTTGGTATTATTATGGTGCGAGATACTATGATGCGGAGAGGGGCGTGTTCCTGAGTGAGGATCCGGTGTTCCTCACAATAAGTGATGCTATTCTACTCCAAGACCCTCAGCATCTAAATAGCTACGCGTACTCAAGAAATAACCCGGTCTCATATATTGATCCGGACGGAAGAGACTTTACCCACTTCCTGAACCGTCTCAACTCTACACTAGACTTTGGGGCCAACATCGCATCTCTCGGCGGTTGGGGATTTGCGAAAACTATAGTTTCCGCATCAAGCGTAACGATGTCCCGAGAAGGAGTAACGCCCCACACCGTGGCCTACATGGCTGGATCTGTTATTGCTGGCACGGGAGCATCCGCAGCAGGAGCTTTCGTCAATGGCGTAACACTAGGAACGATCGCGATCGAAGCGGGGACGATAAACCGAAGCATTGGACTAAGGCTGGATAACGCGTCGGGAAAAACGATAAACGGCCGGGTCACTGTCCCGAAAGATTGGACCAAGTCTCCGTCTGATACCGGAAATGGATACAAATACACAGATCCAAAGAACCCCGTCAATGAAATTCGTCTTATGCCGGGAAGTCCGGACGCCAAATTTCCTGTTAGTCAAAGTCCATACATGAGGGTGCGTACCGAAGGTGGATATACCGATGTAAGTGGTAAGGTATCTTCCGACCAAGCTACGACCCATCACCCAATCAGCTCAATTAAATAATCCTATGCAATTTACATTTAGAAATGAAGTAATCGAACAATTAGAACGATTGGCATCTGAGGAATATCAAAAAAAAGAATGGACAGAAAATGTTCAAAAGACATGGTTCTTTCCGAACGAGATAATTAGCCAATGGTTTGATGACGCAAAAGCAAATGATGGTGCGGTTCTCGCAAGAGAATTCTCTGCAGTCGAAATTACTAATCTGGAAAAGGTTACAGAAGCATTAGAAAAATTTGAGGAACAGTACGCAAAGGAAAGCAGCTCACTGGGTACTGACCTTAGGGAATACTCCCCATGGGTTGAGGTTCGACACGTGGCACAAATAGCACTAAAAGTTATCGTGCAGAGTTAGTACTGCAGCGACAGATACCGAAGATGAAAATCCGTCCGGCACTTGGTGCGGAAGGGATTCTACCGAGCAATGGCGACGCCCTGGAATACATCATCTACTCCCCATTCGGTGGAACGCTTGTTGATGTAAAGACAGGAGCGTATGAAAATAAGAATAAATACACAGGAAAAGAAAAAGATGAAGATACAGGTTGGTATTATTACGGGGCGAGATATTATGATGCGGAGAGAGGCGTGTTCCTGAGTGAGGATCCGGTGTTTCTCAGCTTGGGATCAACAAAGTTCGAAAAAGAACAAAAACAAGGAATAAAAGATCCTCAAATCATTAATAGCTTTAATTACGCCAGAAGCAACCCCATTACTTATAAAGACCCCGACGGGAATCAAGCGCAAGCGATCATTACAGCGCTGCCAGCTCTCAGTTCGGGAACGCAGCTGCTCATAATGAATCTTGGCTTCGTGGCGAATACGATCCTCAACGCCGCGATACAGGTAGCCGATCCCGGATCACCAGTTGGGGGAGCAAGAACGGCTGTATATAGCGCCGTTGACGACGCAGGAAAAACAGTTTACGTAGGTATCACCAATAACCTTGGACGACGAGCCGCTGAGCATGCTGCAACAAAAGGAATCTCTATAAAGGCGCTCGATGGTTTGACGGGCCTCACGCGACAAGCTGCACGCGGAACAGAACAAGCGCTAATCGAGTCGTTCGGACTCGAAAGAAACGGTGGCAGTCTCATGAACAAAATCAATAGCATCGCCTCTAGCAATCCAGCGTACCAACGCTTGGTCGATCAAGGTAAAACCCTTATTGAAAATGTAAAAAAATAAAATTATGTTAGAGCTAGACGGCAGTGAAAGCTGGAATCTTATCGTCACGGAAAATCATGGACATCCGATGATAACTCGCATAAACGCGGCGCTTAAAAACCAACACCTAGAAACTCAATATCCATATCGCGTAGGAATCGCCATTCCACTCAAATATGTTCAGGCTAATGGCCTTCCAACGGAGGAAGAGAACAAATCTCTTTTAAAAGTTGAGGACTATCTACTTCGCGTTCTCGATATGGCATCTTCAGGAATTTTAAGCGCAGTCATCTCCACGAATGGGATGAGAGAGCTCATGATGTACTGTAACACTGAGAATGCGACTGATATTGCCGCGCAGATGCAAAAAAGTTTCCCGAACTACGAATTCCAGCATTATTCCCAACTCGATCCTGATTGGAGTGGCTATCTAGCACTATTACAGATGAGTAGTGGTAATGAACATAGTAACAGTTAAAAGAAATCCCTCTGGTACCTAGTGCTGGAGGGATTTCGCGAGGCACAGCGATGCTGTGGAATACACAATCTATTCCCCATTCGGTGGGACGCTTGTTGATGTAAAGACTGGAGCGTATGAGAATAAGAATAAATACACCGGAAAAGAAAAGGACGTAGACACGGGTTGGTATTATTACGGGGCGAGATATTACAATGCGGACAACGGTGTGTTTTTAAGTGAGGATCCGGTGTTTACCGAGCTCGGCACTAACGGAAGCATGCAGAGCACAGCATTGGCAGATCCCCAGCTTCAGAACAGCTATTCGTACGCAAGAAACAATCCGATTAAAATGATCGATGCGGACGGAAGATGGCCGAGTCTAGCCTCAATGGCACGTGGAGCTGATTCCGTCTACAACTTCATCACGCTGGGGGCTGGCAATAGAGCAGCAGAAATGGGAAGAACCGGTGTAACCGCCGGCGGGGTTGCGCACGTTGCGGGAGGAGTTGCCTTCGGAACCGTCACAACCTCTCTGGCGGCGCTAGACGTAGGTGTGGCAGTGGGAGGACTAGCCATCAACGCAGGGGTCATGGCCAGCGGTCAGCAAGCGATCCGAAGTGAGGTGACAGGTAGATCCGTTCGAACGACACTCCCTTCCGACCCGGTCGGAAGGAGAAACGCTAACATGTCGGTCCAACCAGGCACCAATGCTTCAACCGAAATATACGGTAGATACTATACAGGACACTCGATAGACCGAATGCAACAACGTGGATTGGTACCATCAGTGGTGGAAAATACTATCAAAACAGGAGCGACGACCCCCGGAAACATACCTGGAACTACAAGGTTTTCGGATCCGGTTAACGGCGTGAACGCAGTAACCAATAACCACGGAGGAGTAATTACAACCTATTAATATATGACTATGTCGGAACATAATAAACGACAACTCGCAAACCTGCTGCTACGACTTGAGCTATTCACCAAGGGCGAAATACCACTAGGGGTAATCGTCGCAGACGTGGAGTTTCTCCTTGATGCGATCGAGGGCATGGATGTAACTCGGAAAAACGAAATGAAAAAATCCTGGGAGGTACTTGAAGAAGTAAACGCCGTCGCTCTGGATGGTGGGGCTCCCCATTCGACAGATAAACTCGTTCACAGCGCTGTCGAGCAACTCACTATACAGGCTCAACAATCCCTTGCATCAGAATAGACCTCCATAAAGTAACGGCTAAAACAGCCCATCTCGTACTCCCGAGGGGATGGGCCGTCATTATTCGTAGCACGAGGCTTAAATAAATACATCCAGGTATAACCCGCGATGAATTCAAAGAAAAAATCGGACTAATTGAAGATCAGATGATTCCGTCTACAACTTCATCACGCTGGGGGCTGGCAATAGAGCAGCAGAAATG
>CAYGEQ010000002.1:29990-34419 GCA_964348985.1 uncultured Gammaproteobacteria bacterium
TGATTCCGTCTACAACTTCATCACGCTGGGGGCTGGCAATAGAGCAGCAGAAATGGGAAGAACCGGTGTAACCGCCGGCGGGTTTGCGCAAACGACTGGAGGCGTTGTATTTGGAACAGTTGCAACCAGCGGGGTTGCGCTTGTCTCAGGGGCAACCGCCGGAGCCACGCATTCCGCGGCTGTTCCGATAGAAGCAGCCATTGCGGTGGGCGCTAATTACGGAAGATTGGGAACGGTGATAGAAAATCGGGCGGGGAGAATTACTGGATTCATTCGCGAAGGTGCGGCGAATCCTTTCCACGGTTTGGATCAGGCAATCTCGCGAGGCGTAACGACAAGCACCATGCTTAACACGGTATCAAATCCATCAGTAACCTTGCAGCAGGCTGGCGGAAACACAATGTATTTAACACGACAGGCTGCAGTAATCTTGAATCAGGCGGGTAAAGTCGTTACCACCTACGGATCTGGACAATTTCAGCAACACGTTTCAGAAGTGTTAAAATCAGTTAAATAAACGGCTTATGACCCAACAACAAAATGCTGAATTATTAATCGAAGTGATTGCGGCGCTGATTTCATCCGCGGATCCGGCAGCGCTTGGCGGGGCCCCAGGGGAATATGACCTCCAAATTCAGGAAATTTTCAAATACATTTACAATAATAAGGGGCCCGTAAATGGTGGCATTTTATTGCAAGTATTCACCGACAGTTTTCCGGACTGTAATGTTATGAAGTTGGAAGAATTTTCTCGATTAGCTATCGAAATAAATGACGTGGTCACTAAACTCAAAAAATAAAAGTATATGTTTGATGCGGCTCGTGATCAAAAATGGAATCTCAATATCGCAGAAAATGATTAACGTCCAATAATCATCCGCATAAGCGCGGCATCGAAAAATAATCCTAAGGGAGAAATTACGTTTTGTCAAAAAAATCCCCGCCTGTCCTGCGTAGCTGGACGGCGGGGATCTTTCTTAGGAAGTTACCAGGACGGGCTTGCCGTGTCTGACATGGTCCTCATAGACGTGCTGAGTCTTTTTTGCAATGGCGTTCCAGTTGAACGTGTCCTCTACATAATGGCGAGCTACGTGGCCCATACTAGCGGCCTTCATAGGGTCTTCGGTGAGCTCAATGATCTTCTCGGCCAGCTCGTCTATATTGCCTGGCTTGAACGGCACACCGTGATCGCCCAGCGCTTCCATGTTCTCTGGAATGCTGGCGGCCACTACGGCCTTGCCGTAACTCATAGCTTCAAGGACAGCAATGGAGAGTCCTTCGCTGATAGAAGGGTGAACAATGAAACGTGCGCCCATAAAAATGGACTCAAGCGTTTCACCACGCTGATAGCCGGTGAAGACAACAGAATCATCGCCCTTAGCCATGGCCTTTAGTTCGCGAACGTAAGCGTCCGTAAAAGCGGAGTCGCCTACAATAGCGAGCTTCAAATCCTTGAAAAGTTCGGGACGCAAAGTCCGCGCCGTCTGCCAAGCAGAAATAAGCGTGTGCTGGCCCTTATGGCGAACCAAACGGGAAACCACAGCGATGTACCCAAAAGGCTCAAGCTTAAACGGATTAAGCAAAATTGGGTCAGCCGAAGCGCGTCGCGGCGTAATGCCGTTAGGAACATAAGTAGCCTTTACGCCATATTCTTTCTCCACGTAATCGCGAAGAACTTTTGAAACCGTAATAGTCTCATGCGGAAAAGTAACAGCTGCATATTCGCCCAGATGCAACATCAGACGGGCGAACGGACTCCATTTGTCATGGAAACGGTCAATGGCGTGAAAAGTAACAACTACCCGCGCCCGAGGAGCTAAGAGACGCGGAATCCAAGCGAGCAAAGCCTGACCCACTCCATGGAAGTGATAAACATCAGGACGAACAAAGAAGCACGCATGCAGGGTGCTCAAAAAAGTGTGAGAAATAGCATCCAGCATCTTCGTCTTAATGCTCGGCAAACGGACAACGCGGATACCGTTAAACATTTTTGTACCGCGCGGCGTATACCAAAAGCGCGCGTAAGCAATTACGGTGTTATCGAGTCTGACCAAGCGAGTAGCTAACTCCGTGACGTGCGTTTCCACGCCGCCAAAGATGTTAGGCACTCCCTTTTGTCCAATCATGGCAATTTTCATAACCGCCAATCTTAGCAGAAAAATGGCTTTTTGTCAATCTAAAACAACCCTTTTTCCGCTAAGTTCAGCCATAAGTATACCCTGATTTGAGTTGACTTTTTTTACTTATTCTGGCACCGTGCGCAGTTGTCCCACTCCAACCGGCTCAACAACAGAGAGAGTAAAACATGATGCTGACAATCAAAGACGTGATGGCCGCCACCACTCTTCAAGAACAACTGCTCATGAAGGTTACGGATCTCAAGCTGTCAGAGCGCGCGCAGAACATCCTGCGTGCTAATGGCATCAAACAACTCTGGCAGCTCATCGAGATGACGCCGCGAGACGCGCTCAACATGCGTTATTGTGGGCGCAAGACCGTCTCCGAGATCAATGAGCTCCTCAGCGATCAAGGCCTCGAGCTGGGCACTTCGCTCACCCGTGAGTTGAAAGCGGCGCTCAAACTGCCGTATGGCCAGATGGATCCGACAGAGTTCAACCTTGACTCCTTGCAACTTCCTCCTCTCGAGGAGCTTCATGAACGCATCGCGCGCATCAAGTGGTTGTGCGACAACTACGACGACGTAAAAGCCGGAATCAAAGCCTTCAACTGGCCGTAGCCGCCCCACGTCACAACAACGAACACCCCACTCTCTCACTGGCCGAGCCAGAACGTTGAGAGAACGGGGTGTTGTTTTTTTGACTTTTATTAATTATTCGTTTAGAATTGTCCGTTACTCGCCCTTTTACTTTGGAGTCACCCATGTTCACGTTTCTCACGTTCGTAGCTGGCGTCATCACTGGCGTGGCTGGACTGGTGGGAATGACTCTCTGGCGCAAGCCGAAGCTCAATCACCCCCCGGAACATATCACGGTCGACTGGAAAGACTTCTGCAGCGAAGGTCTGCGCTCTGACCCCAAATTTGCCGAAGGGGCTCTCCTCCCCTTCCCCCATAGGCCACGGCCAGACCTGGACATAGATCAGATGGTGGCCGCGGCCGTAGGTGACATCAACACCAACCTACGAGTAACGCATACTCCCAAATGTCTCGCACCAAGCGACGAAGCTACCCGCCTCCACGAGGCTGGTCATGTAGTCATGGTGCTCAGGCAGGACCCGCTGGCGTTCCACTACGCAGTCAGCGGAGCCTTCCGCAATACTCACACCGGAGATGTGCTAGGTGGCCTGGTCAGCCACGACAAAACCGACGGCTATTCACACGGCCTAATCCTGTACGGCGGGTACGCAGCGGAAATGGTGTTCCTGGGAAATACGGACACCGTTCTCATGGGTTCAGATCTGGCCAATGCCTTCTCTCAGGCGTACTTCGTGTACTGGAATAACCTCATGAGTACGCGCCCGCTGAAAGCTCCGTGGCCACCCATGCATCCGTGGTGCGCCCTGGGTGCGCTCGGTGCTGAACACCGTGATCCCGCGGTCCTGGAAGCGGTCACGGCCATCTGTGACCAGATGCGGAAAGAGACTATCCGTATCATCACAGAAGAAAGGATGGCCGTGCACGCCATTGCTGAGGCGTTCAAAAAACGGCCAGTACTCAAGCGACGTGACGTCTTCCAAATCTGGGAAAAATTCCACCCCGGCGAAATCAGCAGGCACCAAGCAGCTGAAGAGCGCCGCCGGAATACCCCGGAGCCCACAGCCACCAGAACCACGATCAAACCAACTGGCAAGCGTATGTCAGCACCCGCCGGCACGCTCCCCCAAGATTGAGCGGAACTACAACGCCCCGCACTTTTCCCCAGTCGAACTGGGAAGAAAAGTGCGGGGCGTCATTTTTTTACTTCGGTTCAATGATAATCACTCTGGTGGCGCCATTAGTTGGGTCACCGTTGTTCCAGTCCCCTATGGCGGACATGAAAATATCCTGGTCGTAAGAGTAGTTTTCGCCGTGACGAGTGCCTGGGTCGTTCGTAATAAACTTACCGTCCTTAGTAAAACCCCTGACGACGAGCATGTGATAAAGCGGACCTTCGCCAGTGAAGAACGGGTTGCCCAGTTCCCTACCAGCCGCCGGCACGATGATTGGATAACCTTTGACGAGCAATTCTTTTAGCTCATCAACAGTTGGGTCTTCAACTATGCGAGCCTCAAAGTCCGAATATTTCTGGATCAAGTCAACAGTCTGCTCAGCAGAAATGCTTAACCCGTAGCTCAATGATTCTTCCAAGTCAGTCATTTTCTTATACTCGTCATCAGCCAACTGAGGGTCTACAGTTTTGGCGCCCCGATAAAACTCCAGCGTCATTAAGATAGAAGCCTCCTCACAAGTTTCCTCATGATACGGATCCCA
>CAYGEQ010000002.1:34519-36068 GCA_964348985.1 uncultured Gammaproteobacteria bacterium
ACCGGAACCACCACTGGGATTTCGACAATTTGCTCGTGGGCCACTGAAGGAACGGTAGCGGTTGGCACTTCTGGCTCGAAAAGATATGACTTCACCTTTAGTCCCCCGGCAATAACTAGGATGACCAGAATAGGCCAAAAAGATTTCCAAGTGAGTTGTTTTGTTTTCATATGTATGGGGCCGATGCATGGATCGGCCCTTACTTCAGATGTTTCTCGGCCCATTCCTTAAGCATGAGCGTAGCCCGAACGTCATCTTCATTGTACTCAATAATATCCTTAAGCGCCCCTTCGTCCCCCTTAGTCAGCCATTCATTAAACCACAACACAGAATTCAAACCAGACGCATCGCTGTGCCGCCACTTGAAACCTAAGAACTGAGCAATGTCTTTGAGCGAATAAAATGAGAGCGGAAAAACTACCGCCTCGCGCAGTCTAATCAATAAGTCGACTCCCTGCTCCTCCAGCATCTGTAGGGTCTCAACCGGCGTGGCATATTTCTCCCCCAGCTCCTTGAATGTGGTCTGCTCGCTCCAGCCGTAATGATAAATGGGCACGCCAGGATAATTCTTCATGAAGGCTACAAAATCCTCCCAAGCCCGGCGCTCATCTTTAGGATCTTTAGCTAAGAAAGAATGATAAACATCTATGCCATCGCCTTTTTCGAGGACACCAAAGAGATAGTGAACATCGCGCAATGGATCAGACTCGACGTCAACAATGAGCGCCAAGCTGCTCTCCGGTAAATCAACGGAGCCAACTTTAAGATGGCGGTTTTCAAGCAGTGCTCGGGCTTGCAAATGAAGAAACTCCAGCCGGTCACGCGTGATACCGGTTACTCTACCGGCAATAAGATCTATGTGTAGGCGAGCAAAATCTGTGACTGTTTTTAAGCCGGCTGCCTCCAGCTCCTTTACTTCACTGCGCCAAATCCTATTCAAGCGTGACAATGAGTCGCACTCCAACGACTCGCTTTTGCAAGTAGAAAACCAGGGTGATTGCTTGCAGTCACTGGTCAAAAAGTGAGGCTCGTCTTCCCCGTCCATGATGCGCTCTATAGCATCAAGCGTCAGGCGATACTTCACCGCCGTCTCCTCAAGGAGATATGGTTCAACTTCTTTATTAGGATGCATGATGTAGCCCTGAAGTGGACGAGTGCCCTGAATAAGATTCAGTAACTCCGCGTAGAAACAGCCCTGCAATCTATATTCTTCTTTTAATCGGCTCGACCGCTTAATGTCACAAGCGACGTAATAGTATTTGCCCAGATTCGACCGCCCCTCCACACGCTCGAGAAGATCCGGCGTCGCGACAAACCTGCCATGAATTAAAACACCGCCGTAAATAGTGGGCGTGCCCTTCTTCATCTCTTCGAGGGTGGCAGCAAATAATTCCTCGATATCTTGCTGTACGGACATGGCGTCGCCATGTCCCTTCACCGGAATCTCGACAACATCCCTTCCCTTCAACATCTCCTTTTCATGAGATGGCAAAAGACCGTCCTGCTGGAGACGGTCTTTTAACTGGTTCTCAAGCTTAGCTTCTTTAGC
>CAYGEQ010000002.1:36168-38686 GCA_964348985.1 uncultured Gammaproteobacteria bacterium
TCTACCGTGGTTTCAGCAATAGCGTCAACAAACTCCAGGCCGGAAATTACTTTACCGAAAATAGAGTAAGCGTGAGGAAGCGGTACATCAGCGTGCATGATGAAGAACTGGCTACCGTTAGTATCTGGGCCGGCGTTAGCCATGGCTACAGTGCCACGGGAATAAGTGCGGTTGTCATTTAGCTCGTCCTCAAACTGGTAACCTGGGCCACCCATACCGGTGCCGGTTGGGTCACCACCCTGGATCATGAAGCCCTTAATCACACGGTGAAAAATCAAACCGTCGTAATAGCCCTTGCTAGCTAGAGACAAAAAGTTAGAAACAGTCAGCGGAGCTGTGTCTGCATAAAGCTCGATCACAATATCTCCCTGAGCAGTAGTCAGGCGAACAATTTTGTTAGTAATCTCACTTTCTGGCAAAGCTCCCTGGTAAGAATATGTAGCCATAGGTTCGGTTGTTTTTGGAGTCGAAAAATCCGACGATGGTTTTACCACGGCGTCGGACGCTCCGGCAACCTCCGGGGTTACATCTGAGTAATTAACCGCAGTAGTAGACCCCTGGACACAACCTGCGCCAATGGTGGTCAATAAAAACGCAACAAGAGCAACGGGCGCAAGACGCATAGGGTTTATCGCTGGTAAGATAATTGATTCTGTAATTGAGCCACCTCAGCATTAGACATGTTGAGAGCGTAAACCGTAGTGAATAATACGGCCGACAAAGAAAAGACTAACACTAACATGAGGGCCGTCAAGTCCATACTACCCACAGGCAACAAATGACAGCTGCGGCATACACTACTTGAATGTGGCATAGCTGACACCGTAGAGACCACTTTTGTCTTCTTCGAAACTATACGTTTTGACTTCTGATTATTTGATATTGGGGTAGACATAGCCTCCACTAAATTCATAGTATTATTACCGCGCAATTATAACATATGCTTCTTAACGTAATCGTGGCGATTCTGGTAAGCATTAACCTTGGAACGTTTCTTTTATACGGCTTTGATAAATTATCAGCACTCATGCACTGGCAGCGCATCCCAGAAAAAACTCTGTGGCTGTCAGCATTCCTAGGTGGCTCCCTGGGCGCCGTAGCCGGCATGTATTTATTTCGCCATAAAACAAAAAAGACGAGTTTTCAGTTCGTCTTGGCCGTGCTTGTCCTGGTGCAAATTGCGCTCGTCATTTTGTACCTCAAATATCACACATCGTTTCTACCTGAATAACTATTCCTCCCACGGCACTCCTTCGCGGCCGAACATGCCGTAGGTGGCGCAAGAGGTATAAAAAGGCCGACGCAAATTAAAACGCTCAACAATTGCTTCGGGACGAAAATCAAAGCGATCTTTGACTACTTGTGACAAATCCGTGCCATCGCCGGCGCGAGCCGAAAGAAGCACTGGGTCAGCAAGACCGACCGCGTAGACTGCATGAACAAGCACGTTGCTGGCGAGCCCTTCTTTGACGAGTTCTCGTGCGGCGTAGCGCGACATATACGTACCGGCGCGAGCTGGCTTAAGCGGATCCTTACCGGCCAGGGCCACTCCCCCATGAGGAAGAAGTCCGCCGTAAGCATCAGCTAAAATTTTTCGGCCACTCACGCCAGCGTTCAAGGCAAACCCACCGTTCGTAAAGGGACCACTAGGATTAATAAACATCTTAACCCCCTCAACATTACCAAGCACTGGAGCCACAGCATGTTCAAGCAACAGTGTCTGCACCTGCGTTACATCCATGTTCGCATCATGCTCAGCAATCACCGTCACATGCTCTACGTTCTTGCCGTCCATTACTAATTGAATCTTACCGTCAGGTTTTAACCAAGAAAATCTTGGGTCAGTTTGCCTGAGATCATCAATGCGTCGCGCGAGTGCATGAACGAGGACAACTGGGAGCGGCAAAAGTTCACGCGTCTCTTTAGTAGCGTAGCCGTAAATAATCGCTGTACCCTGGGCTCCCCCACCGCGCTGACGTGGAACCTCGCCCAAACCATTCACGGACGGCTTTTCAATATTTACAAAAAACTCTAGTGAGTCCGTGTAACCAATTCCGCCATAAGCTTTACGCGCCACTTCAGCCACATCAAAATCAGCCTTAGAGTCCGCCACCCCACCCATCATCACCATGCCGTTGCTACCCAGTGCCTGGATGTCGAGCTTAGACAACGGGTCTCGTCGCAAATACTCATCGACAATAGATTCGACCAAAATATCGCAAATTTTATCCGGGTGTCCTGAGAGAGGTGCCTCGACCGCTTTGAACATATTACGTGGAAGCTTAATAGAGGTCAGGCTTTGACGCAACCTACTTTTTCCCGTATCTTTTTCGCCTGTTCTTTCCAACCTGGGAGTAACCATGAAAAAACGACTCTCGGGCAAACAAATTGTCCTCGAGACCAACAAACTATTTGAGGATCTGACGCCCGAAAACATCAATCAGATCGTCATGCTGAATGAGCCTATCGTCATTATTATCGCCATGGAACATAGGTCCAGGGCTGAAGAAGCTGGCTT
>CAYGEQ010000002.1:38786-41732 GCA_964348985.1 uncultured Gammaproteobacteria bacterium
TCAGATTTCGTGGTCTACGCAAATACTCGCTTGATGAGCCGGGAGAGGATGGCGATATCAAGCGCGACATACTAGCTGATCACGAAGGCGGAACCCCGGAGTCCCAGCTCATCTCCAAAGAAGACTCGGGGTTCATGAAAGAAGTCAAAACCTTACTCACTGAGTTCACCGGTGCCAGAAACACCGCCATTTTCATGGCCAGCTTCGAAACTGACGCCGATCACGCAAAGAACAACCGACAAATAGGCCTAGAGTTCGGACTCACTCGTGAACGCGTCCGACAAATCATCAAGCTGTGCCTGGAAAAACTACAAGAAGAGTACCCGTCCAGGGGCGCGTGGGAAACACGTGCAACTCGCAGCCCCAAGCGTAAAACGTAACCCCGCCACCCCATTCTCCACCGATCGGAGAGCTGAGGCGCGGGGTGTTTCTTTTTATGGGGGACCGATACATGGATCGGCCCTTACAGTTGACTATTCGAAGGCTATGATGTATACTCCCGCCTTAGATATTTGTGCCATTTCAGGCACCTCGAACTCCGGTTTTTTGCAGATTTTGCAGCGAAATCATAGGGGTCCGGGTATCAATCTAATACCCCTATGGTTAACGCCCCCGAGGCGCAAAGCTTAAGCTTTGACGATCTCCCTTTGGCTCCGCAGATGAAAGACATTTTGCGCGACCTCAAGTTTGTCACGCCTACCCCAATTCAGGTTAAAGCCATCCCAGTAGCTATAACTGGTGGCGATGTTATTGGTATCGCTCAGACCGGAACCGGTAAAACTTTAGCCTTCGGTCTCCCCATGATTGAACGCCTCGCCCGTCACAAGGGCCGTGGTTTAGTTATTTTGCCAACTCGTGAGCTAGCCCTCCAGGTAGAGGAAGAGCTCCGTAAGTTTGGTGGCAAGCTCGGCATGAAGTCTGTAGTCCTGATTGGCGGCGCCAACATGGGCAAGCAGATTCGTGATTTGAAAGCCAAGCCACACGTTATTATCTGTACTCCAGGTCGTTTAATTGACCACATGGAGCAGAAGACCGTTAGTTTGGCTGATGTAAAAATTCTAGTTCTGGACGAAGCTGACCGCATGCTGGACATGGGCTTCGCTCCACAGCTAGCACGCATCATGACGGCCGTTCCCAAGGAGCGTCAGACATTGCTCTTCTCCGCCACCATGCCACAGGACATTGTGACGATTGCTAACAAGCACATGAAGACACCAGTGCGTATTGAAGTAGCCCAGCAGGGTACCGCCTCTGAGCGCGTGTCTCAGGAACTGATCATTGTAAACAAAGCCGAAAAGTTGTCACTCCTGAAGACTATCCTGGATGAATACAAAGGAACCATCTTGGTCTTTTCTCGCACCAAACATGGCGCTAAGAAAATTTGTGCCGCTATTAAAGTCATGGGTCACACGTCAGCTGAACTGCACGCTAACAAATCTTTGAGCCAGCGCCGTGAAGCGCTAGAAGGTTTTAAGATTGGTCGTTACCGCGTACTAGTAGCTACGGACATTGCAGCTCGCGGAATTGACGTTAAGGGTATTGAGCTCGTCATTAACTATGACTTGCCAGATGCTTCTGAAGATTACGTGCACCGCATTGGCCGCACTGGCCGTGCTGGACGTGAAGGTAGGGCGATTTCTTTCGCTACACCTGATCAGACCACGGATGTTCGCTCTATTGAACGCTTGATTCGCATGAAGTTGCCAGTTTCCAAGCGCACTGGTCTGACACGCCTTGAATTCCCAGCCGGTTCTGATGACCGTTACCCATCACATAGTGCACGTCCATTCTCCGGACCGCGCGGCACAGGCTCACGCGCCGGCTCTGACTCTTCGGCCATCAAGCCTTACAGCAAGTTCCGCGCCCAGGGTTCTTCTTCCTCACGCCCAGCCGCTCGCGCACCATATGTAGGCAAGTCCTACCCATTGCCAGCGCCAAGCGCCTTCGGAGCTCCTAAGGTTGCTACTACCTCTAGCGAATACTCAACCCCAGCTCCTCGCCCAGCCGCCAGCTCCCGCCCTCCTTTCAAGCGCGACGGTTTCAAAAAGCCAGGCGCCAAGGGCAAGGCCCGCGGCTTCCGCAAGTACGAACCAGCTGAACGCTTTGACTCTGACTCAGACAAGGGTCCAGCCACTGGTCAGTACTCGTTCAAAACCACGATCTAATAAACAAAAAACCACTCGCTTGTCGAGTGGTTTTTTGTTATCTACATTCGACTAAATAGACCTCAAAAAAACATGGCGCAATAGAAAGGTAAGAAATAAAACTCCCCATTTACTTGGTGGGGGTTTGTTATCCCCAGGAACTTCTTGCGTTCGGTTTCCGTTCGTATATTATCAAAGCAAGACCGAACGTAACACATACGCCTATGACCGCATTGCCACCGCTCACAAAGAAACAACGAGAAGTACTGGATTGCATTGAAGCTTTCGTTAGAAGAAATAGTTACACGCCATCATACAGAGAGATTGCTGAGGAATTGGGTCTTTCATCCCCCGCCACGGTGCACCAACACATCCGCGCGCTATGCGATAAAGGCGTGATTAATACTGGCGAGCACGGAATCGCAAGGTCTATAGAGGTAGTGGAGACGGAGCCGCTGTCCCCCATGGCCATCATGTTACCGCTGGCTGGACTCATTACCGCTGGTGAACCAATAGAGGCCATAGAGAGCCGAGAAACTATCTGTGTGCCCACGGACTTTGTCCTGGACTCCATGAACTCGTACGTACTCAAGGTTAAGGGCAGATCAATGATTGAGGACGGAATTTTTGACGGAGACTTTGTAGTCATTGAACGGAATCCTTCGCCAAAAAATGGAGACATCGTGGTAGCCCTACTAGACAACGCCTTTGCCACACTAAAAAGATTCTACAGAGAAAAAGATCACATCCGCCTCCAGCCCGCCAACAGCACCATGAAGCCATTTATTATCAAAGGAGATCT
>CAYGEQ010000002.1:41832-43706 GCA_964348985.1 uncultured Gammaproteobacteria bacterium
CCTATGTCCATCCTCGCTCTTCGCCACATTCAAGTGGCGCCTGATTATCGCGTCTCAGTAGTGACGGTTCGTGACCGGGAACACACAGTAAAAAAGCTCCGCATTCATCGACGCAAGATCAAGCAACACTTCAGAACAATCTTGGCTCAGCTTTCTCTGCCGAGGACGATTCGTCTCCGCTACAAGCTTCGCTAAATCCTAAAAGGAGGACCCTATGCACGAATATCTCAATGACCCAGTGGATGTAGATGTGGCTTTTGCAGGACGGAAAGTGAGACCGAGCAAAGTTACCTGGGGGAAAAGAGAATACGCGGTCAATAAAGTTAATTTGGTTCACGGCGCTCGAGAGGGAGCGAAACGGATCTTCTACTTCTCCGTTTCGGATACCGCGAACTTTATGAAACTGAGATTGGATACTGAAACTCTAGAATGGAGACTGGTTGAGATGTATTCGTCATAAAATGCCCATCAGGTTTCAGGTGTCAGGTTGAGGTGTTTTCTACTGAATCCAATTCAGAAAAATCACAATCCATAACCTGAAACCTGACACCTGATTGTATGGCCATAATTCTTCATGTCGACTTCAATTCATTCTTTGCATCAGTCGAGCAACAGGCGAATCCGTTTTTGAGAGGAAAGGCGATTGCAGTAGCGGGAAAAGGGAGGGAGTCGATTGATGTATCGGCAACGCATGCAGGACGGGCGAAAGTCGACATAGGCCAGCTGAGATACACAAGAAGCGTGGTCACTACTGCCTCGCGCGAGGCGAAGAAACGGGGAGTTAAGACGGCCATGGCCACATGGGAGGCCAGAAAGCTATGCCCCGAACTTATTATCATTCCGGGTGATCCGCACAAATACAGTGCGATCACCGCACGGTTGATGAAACTTCTTCGCTCCACCGCCGACACGGTAGAACAGTTCAGTACAGATGAGGCCTTTGCTGACATTACCTCCGCCAGCGGCGGGGACTACTTTGGCGCAACACTACTCGCCGAGCAACTGCGATCAGACATTCGTCGAGATTGCGGCGCATACTGCACGGCCTCAATTGGAATTGCGCCAAATCGCCTCATTGCCAAACTCGCCTCTGAATCCCATAAGCCGGACGGCCTAACGGTTATCCGGCCAGAGTGCGTTCTGGATTTTATTGATTCTCAACCGCTCGGGGCTTTTTGCGGTATTGGTTTTCGCATTGAAAAACATTTGAACGTGCTCGGCGCCACAACCACGAAAACGATGCGCGAGCTGTCCTACGCCCAGCTACGTAGCGAATTTAAAAGTTACGGTGATTTCTTATACGCGGCGGCTCGCGGACTAGGTGATGATTCAGTTTTTGACGATACCGACGGCCCAAAATCAGTTGGTCATTCCTACACGTTCCCCACCAGCCTCGACACTGACAAAGATATACGTCGGCATCTACTCGCCCTTGCTGACCGCGTGAGTTGGCGGATGCGTAAACAGGGGCTGGCAGGCACGCATATCACTGCGTACGCCCGCTATGATGACATGGGCGGCGTAGGCTTTGGCAAGCAGTTCAAAGAACCAATGTTCGACGGCCTCACCATTACGAACACCGCGCTCTCACTCCTTTTGCCTAACCTTTCACTACCCAGAGGCATCAGACTGCTAGGTGTAAGTGTGAGCGGGCTAGTCAAACTAGCCGGAGCCAATCCCCTCCTACCGCAAGACATTAAAAACCAAAACGCGCTCCGTTCTTTGGATCGCGTTTCAGAAAAATATGGCAGTGGCACCTGGCAACGCTTATCAACCCTCGGCACTGTCTTCAAAGAACGCGTGAGTGGCTGGCATTATGACCACGAAGCTTAATGGCCAACTTCTTCTTCAATTTCGAGCAGTCGATTGTATTT
>CAYGEQ010000002.1:43806-50723 GCA_964348985.1 uncultured Gammaproteobacteria bacterium
TCAGTATCAAGTCCGTCCTTACGCAAAACATCGCCCAAGGCATGAAAAATCTCACTACCAGCCTGTAACTGTTTAGAATATTTCTTAATACCATCTGGAATGATAATGAACTCCTGCATGTCTAAGTTCGTATCTGCATGACGTCCGCCGTTAAACACATTCATGAGTGGCGTGGGCAGTTTCCAAGTCTTGTGCTTGATATTGAATACGTCCCGCAAATGAACGTAAAGCGGATTATTAGCTCGACGCGCGCCAGCATGAGCACAAGCCATGGAAACCCCGAGAATCGCGTTTGCGCCTAACTTGCCCTTATTCTCTGTGCCGTCGAGCACCCTCATTGCATCGTCTATCCGCCGAACGTCAAACACATCCAGGCCCCTAATAGCCTTAGCGATTGGCCCGTTAACATTCGCCACTGCCTTCGTGACGCCCAAACCGCGATAGCGCTTTTTATCGCCATCGCGGAGTTCTAACGCCTCGTGCACCCCCGTTGACGCACCAGAAGGAACTGAGGCCGAACCGCGAGAGCCATTCCTCAGGGTAACCGTAACATGCACCGTGGGATTTCCGCGGGAATCCAGAATCTCATGCGCATGAACCTCGGAAATCCTATCTAACATAATTACTCAATAGCAAATTCAATTTGGACGGTCTTGGAAACTTCGGTCTGACCTGGCTGAAGTGATGGCGCCATACCGTTGCCAACCTCACTCACCATATCCTTGGCATAGTAGTACGGAGCTGGAGAGGCGTCGTATTCAGAGTATGAAATGACGTGGCCGAGTTTTGAGTGCATCGCCTCAGCAATGGCCGTCGCTTCCTCATAAGCCTTAGCAATAGCATTCTTTCTGGCTTCTGCCTCAACTGCTGATGGCTCATCAACTGTGTATTCTAGGCCGTTAATGTTAGTGGCACCAAGTGACAAAACCTTAGCCATGATATTGCTAGCATTTTCAGTATTGCGGATCTTAACCGTAATAGTTTCATTGGCCTCATAGCCAACTACTCTGGCCGGGGACGAGTTGTAGTCGTAGGAAGGATTAACGCTGTAATTCGAGGTCTGAATGTCCTTTGACTCCACACCCATGGCTTTAACCGCCTCAATAATCAAATTAGTCTTAGACGCATTATCAGCTCCCGCTTTTTCTGGAGTAGTGGCCGTATTAGTCACACCCAAATTAGCGGCCACTACATTAGGCGTAGCGCTCGCGCTGTCAGTAGCTGAAACGGAAATGGAAGGTGGCTGTCTATCAGCTACCCCAATTTTATGCGACTCAATTAAATTCTTCTTAATCAACACGCCCAAGAAAATAATGCCGTAAACTAAAAAAATAGCCAGTAATAAGGCAAACAGTTTATTCTCATTCCACTGTGGCCAAAAACTTCCTGAAGATTCCTTGATTGCCATACAAAAGGTGTTAGGTTATAGGTGTTAGGTTATGAGAATAATACCATTTACTTTCGAAGAGCCTCGATTCCGGGAAGTTTCTCGCCAGAAAGAAGGGCGAGCATGGCGCCGCCGCCGGTTGAGACGTGAGTGAAGCCCTTGAGCAAATCTGATGACTCGAGGAACTCCACAGTATCTCCCCCGCCTACAATGGCTGACTTAGGCATAGCGTCACCAACAGCCTGAGCTATGGCCATAGTTCCGGCACGTGCGGCGGGTTCCTCAATAATACCCATTGGTCCGTTCCACAACACACTCCTAGCCGTAGAGATTTTCGCAGCATAAATAGCCGCTGTTTCCGGACCAATATCAATCACCCGCGTGGTGCCCTCAAGGTGCAAATCAACCGGCATAACTATTTTCTCCCGGTATTCTCTTAAAATCTTCTCCGCTGCCTTTATGTCTTCAAGCTTCATGTCATTTTTAACTTTCTCTGGCAATGGTCTGTCCAAAGCTCGGAGTAATGGCAAGCAGAGTGCTCCGCCAACTAGCACTAAATCAGCCTCTTCGGCCAAATGTTCAATGAGTGGTAGCTTAGTAGCTAATTTGGCTCCGCCGAGTACAACAACATACGGGCGATCGCACTTCTCGCTGAGCGTCTTCACTTCACGAACAATCAGTTCACCGGCAAAACTAGGTAGCTCCTTTGTGATGGCAGTTACCGAGGCATGCTGACGGTGACATACGCCAAACGCATTGTTCACGTACACGTCAGCCAATCTAGCGAGTGACTTAGCGAAGGCTGAATCATTCTCTTCCTCCCCTGGCTCGAACCGCAAATTTTCTAGCATTAAAATCTCGCCAGCCTCTGCGCTAAGCACCTCTCGTTCAACCTCGGAACCGACAACCCCACTGAGCAAACGGATTGGTCTACCTAGCTTACTTGCTAACAGCGTGGCCACCGGGGCAACGGATAGATGTTTGTCGAACTTACCGCCCGGGTCACCAAGATGCGTAGCGATAATGATTCTTGCGCCATGAGCCCTCAGCTTAACAATCTCTGGAATAGCTTGCTGTAACCGGCCATGCGCACCGTCCTGTGCCTGACCGCCAACTACCGGAACATTGCCATCAATACGCAAGAGTACCCGTGTACCTTGAGCTATATCATGGGATGTCCAGGTGCGGAGCTGCATAAACTAATCGTTCTTATTATAAATCACCACTCCCTTAAACCACTTAATGAAGGCGTATCTGACAGGCAAAATCCAAAAGAAATACCGGCCATCAACTATTCGCCGGGCAAAAAAAGCAAACGGACCACTAATAATAAAACCTTTCACGTAGCCCACACCGTATTTACCGCCAACAGTAATAAGCGAATCCCAACGCTGCCAAAAAGGAAAAGGCTGCACGGATTCTCCGCGTAACTGACGGATAAAATTCTTAGCCAGCCACATGCCCTGGTTCACGGACACCTGAGCACTCATGGGCTCAAAAGAATTAGTCCGAGGATTTAAAAGCGCACTACAATCACCAGCGGCATAAACATCCTTCACCCCCTGCACCGCAAAAGTTGGATCAACCAAAATTCGCCCCTTTGGATCCATGGGCAAAGCTAAAGTCTTAACTATGGTCGCCGGCATGACTCCCCCACTCCAAACCGCCAAATCACAGGGCTGAAGGATGGTGTTCCCGCTCTCATCTTTTAAAGTTAGCGTCTGGGCATTGGCCGACATAACAGCCAAATTACTCATCACCTTGGCTCCCAGTTTTTCTAATCGTTTAGTTGCCAGCCGTGACAATGGCTCAGGAAAACTACCCAGCGGATACTTACGGTCAATCAGTGATACGCTGACCGAGTCCTTCATCAGTTCACCGCGTTTCTCTAACTGGTGCAAAGCCATCATTAGTTCTCCCGTAAACTCCACACCAGTTGCCCCGCCACCAATCACGGAAATATGCTGACGGTTAGTAAGATTAGCCACGGCTACTATTGCCCTTACTCTTCGCTCCACTTCAATTGCATCGGCAGCGGTCTTAAGAGGCGCACAATTTTCTGGCAAACCAGGAATACCAAAATAATTAGCTTCAGTGCCAAATGCTATCACTAAACTGTCATAACGAACTGTTAAACCGTCAGACAAAAAAACCGTTTTAGACTGAAAATCTACACCGGTCACTTTTTCTTGGCGAAACCTGACGTGGTTATAGCCAGGCATACCGGCGTATGGGACACTCGCCGAAGTATAGAGCTTACACAGATCGCGTCGACCATCATCCCTCGACAGATAGCCAGAGCTCACTTCATAAAGCCAGGGCGTATAAACGTGTGCTGAATTTTTATCAATGATAGTCACCTCACATGACTTTCCAACTACCCCAGCCTTAACCAAGCGGCGAGCCAAAACCAGGCCAACGAAGCCCCCGCCTAGAATAACTATATTCTGCTTCTGGCCCATAAGTTATGAGAAAAGGAACTTAAGCAGCTTGCCCGGGTTCTTAAGATTACGCAGGATTAAACCGTTCAAACCAAAGGCATTTCCGAGACCTCCAGACAAGCCCATCAAAATGACGCTGACTAATAATAATTGGGGCCAAATAAGTGACTTAACAGTCGCGAACGGCAATACGACAAGATCAACCAGGACCAGCATAGCCAACAACCCAATACTCGCCGGCCTAATGCACAGGCCAAGCACAAAAAGAGCAGCGATAACCAGTGACGGATACATAATCCACGGAGCAGTCACCCCTTGGGATAAGGCTACACTCCCAACATTACTAGCAATTACTCCGCCGAAGGCAATGCGCAATAAAACAAGCGCCGTGCCAAACAGTTTTTCGTTAGTGCCGGAGACTATCCCGCCCAGCATGGTTTGGACGCGCATATTATAATTTTCGAGCCGCAGCCATGAGAACGAGCTCGACTAAACGGTTAGAGTAGCCCCACTCGTTGTCATACCAAGCCACTACTTTCACCAGATTACCGGCAACCACGTTAGTCAGCTCTGCGTCGACAATGGCCGAATGCGTATTCCCTACGTAATCACTGGACACGAGCGGCTCGAAGCTCACATCAAGAATTCCCTTAAAGCGTGGGGATTGGCTGGCTTTAACAAGAGCATCATTCACTTCCTCAATAGTGACATCGCGCTTAAGTACAAAGGTCATGTCAGACAGGGACACGGTCGAGATTGGAACGCGGATGGAAAGTCCGTCGAACTTCTCTTTGAGTGATGGGATGGTCTCTGTGACAGCAATTGCTGCGCCCGTGGACGTAGGCACCAGGTTCTCAGCGGCAGCTCGGCCTTCACGCAAATCTTTTTTGGGAGAATCGACCAGTGCCTGTGACGCGGTGTAGCCATGAACCGTGGTCATAATCGCCTTCTCAATTCCGAAAGCTTCCTCCATTACCGCGGTTACTGGAGCTACGCAATTAGTAGTGCACGAAGCATTGTTGATCACGGCATGTCGGTCGCTCGTGACTCCGTCCCCGTTCACGCCCAGCACAAAAGTAGGCACATCTCCCCCTTTAGCTGGCGCAGACAAAACGACTGACTTGGCGCCAGCTTTAATGTGCGCTTCGGCTTTTTCCTGCGTAGTAAAGAAACCGGTCGATTCGATAACGACGTCGATGCCCATCTTCTTCCAGGGCAACATGGCCGGATCTTTCTCGGCCAGCAACTCAACCTTCTTCCCGGCAATAATCAAAGAGTTCCCCTCGGCCACCACCTCCACGTCCCACAGACCGTAATTAGTGTCATGCTTGAGCAAATAAGCCAGCGTCTTCGCATCAGTTAAATCATTAATCGCCACTACATCGAAACCTTCTTTCCCCCAGCCTACCTTGAGAGCGCTTCGACCAATTCGACCAAAACCGTTGATTGCAATTTTTGCCATAAAAAAGAAAAGCCTTCGAAGGTATTTTACCACGAAGGCTCTCTTTTTATTCTGAAGTTAAGCGCCCAACTGCATTCTGACAAAGCGTCCAATCTTGAGACTCTCGCCAATAGACAGAACTTTGCTGTCCATGAGCTGAGTGATCGTCATAGAATCATCTTTGACGAATGACTGATCCATGAGACAGATTTCTGCAAAGTACTTAGCGAGCTTGCCCTCAATGATCTTCTCGGCCACGTCAGCTGGCTTGCCCTCGGCGGTCATCTGCTCAAGGAAGAAAGCTTTTTCTTTCTCTACTACCTCAAGCGGTACATCTTCCTTAGAGCGGTAGATTGGACCGGCGGCGGCAATATGCATGGCCAAGTCCTGACAAAGCTCCTGGAACTGCTCAGTGCGAGCCACGAAGTCCGTTTCACACATGACCTCCACCATTACGGCCAACTTACCGTTCCCGTGAGTGTAAGTGTGGACGCGGCCCTCAGAGGTCACGCGATCAGACTTCTTAGCAGACTTCATGGCGCCGCTCTTTCTGAGCAAGTCCATAGCCTTCTCCATGTCACCGTCAGCCTCCGTGAGCGCTTTCTTAGCATCCATCATGCCAGCGCCCGTCATGTCGCGTAGTTTAGCGACGTCACCTGCGGTAAATGCCATAGCTTTAGAGATTATTTCTTAACTTCAGCTTCTTTCTTAGCGGCCAGTTCTTCTTTTACTTTTTCATCAATGTCCTGAACAGCGTCATGAGACTTAGCAGACACCTTCACGTCATCAGATTCTGCGTCCAACTTCTTGATTGGAGCGGCAGCTGCAGCGCGTAGTGTAGCATTCTTAACTTTACCTTCCTTCACCGCCTCAGAAATCATCTTGGTGATGAGGTCAATGCTGGCGGAAGCGTCATCATTACCAGGAATAACGTACTGGATGCCGGTAGAGTTTACGTTGCTGTCTACCAAAGCGACGAGTGGCACCTTAACGGTGGTAGCCTCACGGACAACAGTCTTTTCTGTGCGAGCGTCCAAGATGAACACCGCTTCTGGCAAACGAGTCATGGTGGAGATACCACCAATCTTCTCATCAAGTTCAGCAATTTCACGATCAAACTGGAGCTGTTCAAGCTTAGTGTACTTGCGGAGCTCGCCCTTCTCGCGCTTGTCCTTCAAATCCAAGTAGTGACGGATAAGGCGCTGGATCTGTGGGAAGTTAGTCAACGTACCGCCCAACCAACGTACGTTTACGTATGGCATGCCGCACTCCTTACCGTACTTAGCAATAATATCCTGAGCCTGGCTCTTAGTGCCGACGAGCAAAATGCTGCCGCCCTTAGCGACTACATCAGTCACAAAAGACATAGCCTTCTCAAGCTGAGCCTGAGTCTTCTCTACGTCAATCACGTGCACGCCCTGGCGAATACCGAAAATAAACGGTCTCATCTTTGGGTGCCACTTAGCGGACTGGTGTCCGAAGTGCACGCCAGCTTTTAGCATTTCTTCAATGCTTGGTGTCTTTGGCATAGTGTTTCCTTTTAACCTCGGCTCTCCGGCAAACGGGGCCTTTTTAGGGGCAGGATCCGTTGCTTATTGTGTGGAGGCCTGTGATTTAATAGTTTCTAAAGCCCCTTACGGGACGGCGG
>CAYGEQ010000003.1:0-6173 GCA_964348985.1 uncultured Gammaproteobacteria bacterium
GGGAGATCCAGAACAACGGTTCAACGAGGATCCGCTCAGAATGCTGAGATTTGTTCGCTTGGCTGGCCGGCTTGGTTTTTCTATAGAGGACCACGCCCTCCACGCCATGAATAAGCTGGGCAAAAGTTTAAACAGACTGGTTAGTGATGAAGACGGGCGCGCCAGATACCACATTCCTCGCCAGCACCTGGGAAGAGAATTCATGTCCGCGCTAACCCATAATCCAAGCCAGTCAATTAGTCACTTTTTCAAGACCGGCTTGATTAGCCATCTCTCCCCTGAACTCGCCAAACTCCAACAAATCGTCACCAGAAAAGGCCTAGCCGGACACACGCATGCCGAAGCTATTCTAGCTGATCTGCATAAACATAAGGCCTCACCAGCCGTCACGCTCGCCACACTTTTAGCAATTTTAGAGGACGAAAGCACAGCCGCGTTCAATAAAACAACGGAACGGCTCCACCTACCGCTGTTAGACCAAGGCCTCAAAATGGTCAGCTCGGTAGAGCACCTGCTTAAACACCGAAATGTTCTCTCGGACCAAGACCCACAGGCACTTTCACACGCTGAGTTTGAGCATATTTTTGGCGGTGAACGCGGTCAGGATCTCCTACTCTTCCTACGCGCCCTGAACGTCACCGGCGGGCATGATTCAATCATTCGCGAACGGTGGTACACAGCCAAACATCGTCAAGAAGAGATGAAAGACACAGATTTGCCATCTTTAGTCCGGGGGCGAGATTTGTTGTCGCTTGGCCTAGTACCAGGCCCTCATCTGAGAGACATTATGCGTAAAATTAGAAACGAACAGCTATCCGGTCACGTTGCAACAAAAGCGGATGCCCTAGAATTTGCTCGATCTCTCTCCTGAGATATTTTTTGACATCTGCTTGATGCCGATCGCTCGGATTATTCCGTCTCTATCTTGGCCAAAAACAATGACCATGTCCCCCACCATAACCGCCCTCGGTGGACTGATTCTAGTTTCGCTGGTTACAGATACCTCAAAAATCTGACCGCCTCTCGCCCGGAGTAAAAATCCCTGTTCTTCCAGCTCGGCCACCATCCCCCTGTGCACCTTGGGTGAAACTGAACCAGCTGCAGAGTTATAAAGTGGGCGCATGAGTGGCACGTTAGCTGACTCCGCCACCTGATAGGCGCCTTCATGAACCTTCCCCGCCGCCACTAGCACCGTGCCGAGCGTTAAACACGCAGCAATACCGAAAACCGAGTACAAAAGTGGCTGACGGTAAGCGAAGGCGTACCGGAGAAGCCAGTATTCCAGGGCGAGCACTGCCCCAAACAGCAACGCAATAGGCAACCAGGGCAAAGAGAACAAAAACTCCCTTAACCCTTCCCCGCCAAACTCCGGCAAAGCCAGGATGCCAGACTCGCGCAAAGAAAAATGAATTAGCGTGATGACAAAAAGGATGGCCAGGAAGCCGAACACCAGACCCAATACAGAAAGAATAGCCCTGGCTGTGAACCGCCATTTTGGCGTAACTGAAACCGAACCTTCCTCAATTTGCTTGAGGACCAAATCCTTCACGCTTGATTGTGGAATTTGGGTTTCCATATGTTAGGCCACGTGTGCTGGATCAATCACCTTCTTTAATGCGTCACGTCCACGTTTGAGCCGGACGCCGACCGTTGAAACCGGGATGTGTAGAATGTCCGCAATATCTTCATAACTCAGATCTTCGAAGTAATACAGGACAAGTGGCTCACGATACTTGGCGTCTAGAGTGTCCAGCGAATGCTCGAGTGCTTGTCTGAGTTCTTTATCTATCACCTCCCTATCTGACGATTCCTTTCCGGCAACGTGAGGAAATAGCGTATCCGGATCAAAGAAGGATAACGGCTCACGCGAGCGTTTCTTTATAGCGTTTACAAAGACGTTATGGGCGACACGGTAAATCCAGGGCGAAAACTTCCTCGTCGTATCGAAACTTTGAATATTAGTATAAGACTTCAAAAACACCTCTTGAACCAGGTCCGCCACGTCCTCTTTTTGCGAGAGAAAGCGCCGGCCATATCCGAGAAGTTTCTTTTCAAACCGCTCAACCAGGAGTCCAAATGCCAGCTGATCCCCCGTCTCCTGTACGCGGCGCGCAAGTTCTTCCGAAGAAAGATCTAGCATACAGCGCACCCTGTACTACACCAAAAAATGGGATTTATTTCAAAGTAATTAAAAACGGACCCGCTTACGGCAGGCCCGCTTGTTCGCGGTTTTCTTACGGTCAACGGTCACGCAAGCGTGGTCGTTCACAATGGAGTACACCACGCCCGCCCCGCCAATCTTGCGCGGGACACGGATGATGTTGTCCTCCACCTTCCGCGCAACCACGTCTTTCATGTGCTTGGCCATGCGGAACCTCAGGTTTGAGTTGAGCAATGATTTGCCCCTCTCAAGACTGAGGGCGAACGTGATGTCCGTTCGCCTCACGCGAGAACCTTCCAGAGCGAAAGTCCTAGGTACGCCCGAAGGGTTGGCGGGGCTTTTTCCGCAACCAATCTCCTCCCCCGTTGCAACCACTTGTCCCGCTGCTCACGATTCGTCCCTTCCAGGATCTCTGCCGCCTGCGCGTCCGAGACCTTATCAAACAGCCGAAGCTGAACCAGCTTGATCTGCTGGGGCCGACTGCGTTGAGCTGACCTGGAAAGCTCGGGCATGATGGCAAAGAACTCACACCTAGCCTGTTCAAAGAACTTGGCGCGCTCCTCCGCTCGCTCTCGAGCTTCGGCAGCCTGACGGCCCTCCACCACCTTCTGCTCCAGCTTCCGCAGGGCTGCGGACCGCCTACGCAACTGGGTAATGGCCCAGTTACGTCCGGTCACGAAACAGAACCCGGCCAAGTCGCTCGGCACAGACTTCGTGACCTTCTCAGTCAACATAGCCAGGTCAGCCTCAGTTGGTTCAACAGGGTAGCCACGCATTCCGCGTAGCAGCATCTCATGTACAGTCGCGATCATGAACCACCTCAGGTTTGAGCCCAGGAATAATTCCCGGGTTCAAGGCTGAGGGCGAGTACCGAATGTACTCGCCCACGTGGAAGCACTCAACCACCTTCGAATTTGTGGTGGTACTTTCGCTCACGACGGGACTGACGACGAGCCCCATCGCCTCGATCGGCATGGGCCTCCTCGAGGTCATGGACATCAGTCCAGTCCGGACGCGGACGGCGAATCCGCTTCTGACGCGGACGCCGACCCGGGTTGTACACCTCCTGCTCCCGCCACGCCCTCTCGGACTGACGCTCGAGCAGCAACCGGAGGTTCTCGTCCCGCAGGCAAAGGCGTTCCTGGACAGGAACCTTTGACAGCGTGATCAGCTCAACCGCACAGTTCTTCTCCTCATCTTCTCTCTGCCAGAGTTTCCGGCAGTTAGAAAGAGTGAGACGGTTTTCCCGCGTGAGCTCAGCGCCGCTCAGGAGATAGCGGCGGAGATCCTCCACCCCTTCCCAACCAGCCTGCCACCGACCGTCATCGTCGTCGATCGGGCTGCCGAAACCCGGGAACGCGGAGATATTCTCCACGGCATGGTTGACCGCCTCACGGGAAGGAACGCCCTCACTGACCACTTCGGTCATGGGAACTCCATGGTGATTAATACTGCTCAGGTTTGAGTTGAGAAATTGCTTTCTCTCCTCAAGGCTAAGGGCGAGTACCGAATGTACTCACCATCACGACGTTCGTCCTTGCCGCTTGTTCGCTACAGCAAGTCGAACAGTGTTGACCTCAAACGATTAAAGTGTGCTTTGGCGTTCTCAACTTTTTGGCGGTCGGTACTGGCGAAGGCGCCGAGCGAGTGGTTCCAGCACTCCAGGAGAAGAATCTCTGGCTTATGATCCCGATCCGGCCCGTAACAGATAAAATCAACCCCTGTGCGCCCCCACATGTCGATCTTGCCCATACCCGGAACTTTCACCGCTTTCACGGTGCCGTCTCCGGGGAGCTTGATCTCAATGACGGGCAAGCAGTTATCACAGCTACATCCCCGCTTGATGCTAGCGGAGAACATCGCAACCAGATAAAACGTGATCATTACTAACCTCTCAGGTTTGAATCTAGGAACGATTCCCAGGTTCAATGCTGAGGGCGAACGTGATGTCCATTCGCCCAAGAGTCACCGAAGTAACTCACTCGACCGTCACACGGATCCACTGAATGGTGGCGCCGGCGGGCAGTGAGGTAGCACCCTCGGGCAGACGCGGACCGCGGTACTGCCCCAAGAGACAGATGTCCCCAGGCATGAGCACCACGTTCGCGCGGTTGGCCAGCACGCTGAGGCCGAGCACGTCCGTGAAGACGGCCGCCGTGTCCGCATGACCCACCGCCGACCTTGCGGTGCTAGCCATCTCGCGGGCCTTGTCGAGCGTGAGCTCTTCGAAGCGGACGTTGGCCGGAAAGGCGGGAATCATATTGACGGAAAAGGCATTGAGAATCATGCGTCACCTCAGGTTTGAGTTGGGCAATTATTTGCCCCACTCAATGCTGAGGGCGAACGTGATGTCCGTTCGCCGACACGTGGACCGGAATGCGCGAAGCACTCACGGCCCTCAAGAAAGTGGACCAGGATTCATGCCTTACCTGGAATGGCACCCATCGTTTGCTTGCGACTGTGGGGTAAACGCTAGACGGTTTATTCACGATTACCTTACGCGTACCCAGAGGCCTTGCGGCGAGGGTCACCTGTTCCGGGAACGTCCCGTTCGAGGAAAGACGCGAGACAGTAACGTGAAGCCTTACCCGTCTGGCTGTGACATACACCCGCAGCGGCCGCGGGACGGTATGTCAGCGTACGGACTGCCTCATCCGTGGAAGGCCCTGCATGGGCTGGCCGCTGTGTGATTACTCTCCACCACATTTATCAGCACGCCGATTGGTCGCGCGCGGATCACCGAATTTACGGCTGGGGTGTAGTTGGGATTGCTTTTGGGCCCAACGCCCGCAAGGATTCAGAGTTTAAGGGGGCTACCTTCCAATTTACTCGCCCCGCTCCACACCGCCGTGTGGGTTCTCTTTCCTATCTTGCTGGGGTATGCCTCCCCTAACGGACTAGCAGTCCGTCTCTCGCCGGTCACACCCTGCCGAAGCAAGGCCTCACCACGAGAGAGCGCACCTATAACGTACTAATAGATGCACCGTGAGATCTCAGGTTTGAGCCCAGGAATGATTCCCGGGTTCAATGCTGAGGGCGAGTACCGAATGTACTCGCCTACGAGCGACCGGAATGCGCTAAGCACTCAACGGTCTCAACCGGGCTCACAACGCCAATCCTGGTGATAAGCAGCGCTATCGTCCATGACTACTTCGTCGAGCCTTTCCTCGATAAAGTAAGCATCGAAGGCGACGCGCTCCCTCTCAGACAGACAGTCGTCATCGAGCCACTCTGGCCATTCCGGCGAGCCAGCGTCTTCGTCAGACGTTGACTCCAGCCGAGCTGGCCATTCCTCATCGTACCGCCGCACGTCCTCGCCGCGGCGGCGGAACTCCTGACCGAGCTGGCGGAACAGGTCAGTGGCCATGACCTCCGCCTGCAGTGCATCGCCGACCTCAAGCAGCGACACGTGCGCGTTGTACCCGCGCTGCCGGAGATCCTGCCGAGCCGCGTCGAGCGCGGCATGGACCTGCTCCCGCCGGAGATTCCGCAGGACCAGTTGGGCGTCGAACTCCCGCCGGAGCTTCTCGTCACTCCAGCCCTTCAAACCGGTGGTATTGCACATGAATCACCCCCTGGCTGTGTTGCTCACGAATGATGACGATAAGTCATCTTCGCTTTCGCAAACCACGAGTTGCTCGTGATCTCTGAAAGCGTGAGGACCGGAGTGCGCGAAGCACTCAACGGTCCTCAAAGAAGTAAGACTTTCGGGAAACTAGTCCCCGTAGACCATGGTAGGGCCCGTTACCGGACCTTTTCGCTAGACGCGCGCTGTGTGGCGCGGCGTCTCCCATGATCATTGGAATCATTAGGCAGAAAAGGCACACACCTCACTACCCGACAACTACCGCAGTAGCGGTGTCGTTTGTTGATCCCCGGAGTACAGTCAATACCCCGTCAGCTAAACCCCACCACGCGTGGAGCCGCGAGCTGAATCTTGCGCTCAGGTTTGAGTAAAGGAATTACTTCCTCTCCTCAATGCTGAGGGCGAACCGAATGTTCGCCTTCACGT
>CAYGEQ010000003.1:6273-8774 GCA_964348985.1 uncultured Gammaproteobacteria bacterium
CCCCATCGGTTCACAGAACGCTCTCCGGTCGTTCTATGAACGGATGGGGCCGTCTTTCCTCGCTCCCGAAGATCAGATTCTTCAGGTCCTCAAGGGCGTGGAAAGGCGGATCCCGTCTGGGTTATTTTGCTCTCTATATGTCATTGCTGACTAATAGTGGGGTGTGAGCGCTGCTCCGGAACGGCGGCGTTGGCTCCTTAGAGACTCGTGGCCTCTTTATATTTCACCCGAGGGTAAAACCGGTGCCTAACCGTGTGTTCTAGATGGGTCTGGAGAGCTTGTGGCTCAACCTGACCGAGCAGTGTACCTGAGCGAAAAACTATTGTCAAGCATTTACCGTAATTGCAAACAAAAAAATTAGCACTTTACTGCTAATTTTAGCCAATAAATAACCTATATTACTGTCATACATCTACCGTAATGAGTCCGCCAAACAGTTGACAAGCTGGCATTTTTATGCTATAGTGCATGGTCGATTAGTGAAGTCGGGAATAAGCCCAACTTCATGTCAATCGACATGACAAGGAGGAGAACATGCGGCTCTGCCAAATGTTCCCTCGGTCTCGCCAACGGGCCGGCCCGAGGAAAGACTGCAACGACGACCATGAGCGCGACCCGGCCAACGGGCCGATGTCGCGCTACCTGATCAATGGCGGCTTGGCCAACTCTGGCCACAGCCGCCCGCTGGACGTGATCGTCACGTCCAGCAGCGCCGTGAGCACCTCCCAGCAGTATGCGGGGTGGGCCATGGGCAACTAGACCGACATCGGCGCGTCGTCACTCACCCTGAGTGACGACGCGCTTCTCTTTTTATTTACTGGTTTCCCAAGCAATATTAAATAAAATGCCCATGGACTCCGCCAGTGTCTCACTCTCTACAATCACCAAAACTAGTTTTTCTTTAAACGTAACAAAACTTACACAATTTCCGTAAATAGCAATGTTACCATGAAATTTTCCCCAAGTAGCCGGCAGCGCTCTATATTCCGTTCCCGGCCTAGGAATCCTAGTATCTCCTTGAGCTAGATTTCGATTCTTTTTTATGGTCCCCCATGGATAAGCAGTCCTAGCTTCAGTTAAGACCTTTTGATCTAATAAAGTATAGATCTCGTGAAAGTTGGTGATCTCGGAATACTCCGTCGGTTTCGCTTCGGACACATGCCTAAAAAAATTCACCAGCGCCTCATCTCCTTCATATACTCTAACAGTCGGCCGAGCTCCACCCGCAAGCAGTCGAAAAGCATCTAATGAACGAGCAATGTCGTCTTTTGTGGCCTCGACACGACGAGCTTCACCCTCTAGATAACTCAACAAACGCTCAGGATCCTCAGCAGAAAAAGCATTCTTCTTCCCAACGGCAACCGAAGACATCAATCCCCTCTTCTCCAACATCTCCACCGCCTCGTACACTGCGGTACGGGAAAGCTCCGTCTTCTTAGCAATATTTTGGACGCTTGACGGACCCATTTCTAGGGCGCCAAGGTAGACTTTGACTTCGCTTGGCAAAAGTCCGGCATTTAGGAGGAGCTGTTCAATGTTGTGAGGCATAGTTAGACAAGATTGCTAAAATTGTACCAAATTTTTGGGAATAATTCAAACAAAAAATCTCACCGCTTGGGTGAGATTTTTTGGTGCGCGCACCAGGACTCGAACCTGGGACCTTTACAATGTCAATGTAACGCTCTAACCAACTGAGCTATGCGCGCAAATTGCCTGAAGAGTGTACGGTTCAGCCCTAACCATGTCAATCATTGCCATGGATGTCACGTGGACGTTCAGGGGCTCTAGAAATGAAGAGGAGAATAATGCCAGCGCCCATCAGGAACAGAAACCAGAGGGCGGCGGCTGATAAAACCTGTTCTGAAGCACAGGTGAATAAGCTGGGCATAAATTGAGCCAGGCCAGAAGTCTCAGCCTTCTCCAAACACGCGCGCGGGGCATCCGTCTGGGCAGCTAATAAACCCATCCAGGAAGCACCCAAAGCCGTACCAGCTGACAAAAAAGTAAACAAACAACTAAATCTATTTTTGTTTAGCCGCAAAAAACGAACCAAGCCAATCACCGCAAAAATAACTCCGCCCAAAATCCAAAAAACTACAAACCACAAAAGGGCCAGAACCAACAAAAAAACTAGCGGTTCGTTGGGCATATTTTACAGCACTGACAAGGCCATGAAGATCACAACACAAGAACCAATAGCTGCAATCACGAGCACCCAGGCAAAAGACTTAAAGAGTGGCATATCATGCCTGGAAGCAAAAATCGCAAAGCCCGCAGCTAAGGCCAATAGTAGGAATGGGATAAAATACATAGAGGTAAGTTTGTGGTGGATCCGCCTGGACTTGAACCAGGGACCACCGAGGTATAAGCTCGGCGCTCTAACCAACTGAGCTACGGATCCATGATTATTGGCTAACCTTACTCTATTTTGTCATTCCTGGCAAGGAACACGTTGGCATGGTAGCATTTCGCCATGAAATCCGCGACTATCAAAATAAAAA
>CAYGEQ010000003.1:8874-15105 GCA_964348985.1 uncultured Gammaproteobacteria bacterium
GGCGTCCTAGTTCACCGTGCACCAGGTCAGGACGAACCAGCCCTCCTAGATTCCCTCCTCAAACACTCGCCCAAAATGAAAAAGGCGGGAGCTGAAGAAAACCGCTCAGGTATTGTGCATCGGCTAGACAAAGAGGCTTCTGGCGCGCTGATTGCGGCTAAAACGCCTAAAGCCTTCACATTTTTAAAAGCGCAATTCAAAGAAAGGCTGACAGAGAAGCACTACACAGTATTTGTCATGGGTAAGGTTAGAGATGAGCTCGGCACCATTAACTTCCCTATTGCCCGCTCAACTACCCGTGCACGTATGGCGGCTAGACCCACCAGCCAAGAAGGAAAAGAGGCCATCACCCACTATAAGGTTATTGGCCGCTACTCAGTCGGTACGCTCCTAGACGTACATATTGAAACTGGCCGTACCCACCAAATCCGCGCCCATATGTTTGCGATTGGCCATCCAGTTGGTGGAGATACGCTATACAAGCGCAAAGACATTAAAGACATTAATCTCCCACGTTTATTTCTCCACGCCCATTCACTAACCATTAGCCTGCCTAACGGTGAACGTAAAACTTTTGAAGCTCCACTACCAAAAGTACTAGAAGATTCACTCGCTTCGCTCAAGAAAGTATGATCATTACTCTGTCCGGTCTACCGGGAGCCGGCAAGTCGACCCTTAAAAATCATCTAGCCGAGCAGTTAGGCCTAAAGAAGTACTCCATGGGAGACCTAAGGGGAAAGATGGCTCAGGATAGAGGCATGACTATAGATGAGTTCAATAAACTAGGGGAAACGGAAGCCTTTACAGACAAAGAGGCTGATGAGTATCAAAAGAAATTAGGTGAAACGGAAGACAACTTTGTGATTGATGGCCGTCTCTCCTGGTATTTCATCCCGCAGAGCTTCAAAGTCTTTCTAGCTGTTGATAATAAAGCCGCCGCAGAACGCATTTTTGCTGACCGCAAAGCCAATACCACCAGAGACGATGAACCAGACTATGAGAGTGTAGAACAGGTAGAAAAAGCCATTACAGACCGGCTTAAAAGTGACCAAGCACGCTACCAAAAGTGGTATGGGATAGACTTCCTAAATCAGGCTAATTACGACCTAGTCATAGATACCACCAGTATTCCGGCCTCTGAAACACTGGGGAAAGTCCTTGACGCGGTCCAGAAACTCCGCTAAACTCCCGCCCGTATGACACAAGAAGAAATGACCCTAATTGTCCCCGGCGCAGTCCTTAAGATCCATGAAAAGATCGAGGATGTGAACGGCAAAGGCGAAAAGCGCGAGCGCGTGCAGATTTTTGAGGGCCTAGTCCTCGGAGTACGCGGTGCTAGCACTTCCAAGACCTTCACTATCCGTAAGGAAACTGATGGCTTTGGTGTAGAGAAGATTTTCCCAGTCTCTTCCCCAAACATTGTGAAGGTTGAGTCCATGAAGGTCTTCAAGGTTCGCCGAGCCAAGCTCGACTTCGTCAAAGACTTCGGTCGCAAGTTCAAAGAAGTAAAGAAGGCAGTGTCTACCAAGACTACAAAAACCGCCTAACTAAAAACTCCTCGAGTGATCGAGGAGTTTTTAGTTTCTATTTCACACCGGTACAAGTGTTGTAATAAGATGTGGCGCCAGTAGAGTCACCCCCAATACCAGAACCGTAAGCAAACTTGCAGCCTTTAAAACCCTTGAGTGCCACTACTTCACATAAATCAGCCTTACAGGCAGTCTGAGAGCTGTCGTTAACACTTGATTTTGCTAAAGAACTGGCCATAGAACCAGCGGCTCCGGAGGTTACTAACAAATCTTCATACACTTTGCAGGGATCCTCCAGCTTGCCCGCCTCTTCTCTTATCTTAGGACAATTAATATACGGCTCATTGTCATAGGTGTAAGTCACGCACGCATTGACGCCCTCATAGGTCATGAGACAGCTGTACTTGTGACCGGCGTTCTTGTCGAATGCATCGGCTCTAACCGCTATCTCATTACAAAGAACAGAACTTGCAGCCGGACGAGTCCCCAAGAGACCGCCGATATCACTACAAGCCATACAACTATTAACTCCATTAAAAGTGACGCAGGCTTTACCAAGCGAACACTCTGAAAAATCACAATAATCACCTACTTTAAAATTATGCTTAAGCTGTGTAGCCGCTTCTTCATTTATGCTATCAATCTTACCCTGAGCCCCGCATGGACCAAAGCCAGGATTTATCTCGAAGCCGTAAGGAATTAGTTGTTCACAAAAAGAGTTTGGATCCAAGAAGACTACCGTCTTAATCATGGGTGTACGCAAAGCTGCCAAATTAACTAGCCTTGGGTCAAGCAAAGCAGCCACGGCATAGGCTGACATAAGAATGACTAGCCCAATCAAAGCATCACTGATTCGCTTCTTGGCCTTATCCAAACGCTTCGCATTACCACCAGACACTAGGTATTCAAGTCCGCCTACCATCACCATGACCACCGCAATCAAGGACATGGCTGGCAAGAGAAACTTATAGGCTAACGCTAAATATTCATGAAACCCATAAACTGTGGCTTGGCCAAGCACCGGAACATTTAGCTTTACACCGGTTGGCTGTCCGTAACAGTAACCAGTTTCATCCCCCAGTTTAGTCTTTACACAGTGAGAGTTCTGGCCACCAAAAGTACCTGGCTGCGGATTGCCAGCTGTATCCTGGGCATAGTTAGTGCACTCTGCCTCTGTCCAGCATTTAGCGTCATCCTCTGGAGTAGAGACCTTGGGCGGATAACACCCAATAAACAGTTTATCTTTTTCCTGACAGGCCGCTGAACAAGCCGATACGCTAGGCTTACTGCCCTCAGCCACAGCCCCATCCTTACTATCCCCACAGTAACAAGAACAGGCCGTTGCAGCGGCCGAGGCCAAATTTGAACTTAAGAATACAGTAGGTACACACAGGATCAGCAACAAACTAATTTTGAGAAAATGCTCGAATGATCTCTTTAAAAATCGCATATGGTATAGCTCCTTCAATCATGACGCCATTTACAAAAAAGGTGGGTGTACCAACAGCTCCAGCCTTAATACCGTCTGTTAAATCAGTTTTTACCTCAGCAGTATACTTCCCACTCTGTAAACATGTCTTAAAAGTGTCCGCATTTACCCCGGCATTTTCCGCCGCACCCAAAAGGGAGGCCTGAGTAAACTCGCCCGAATGACCGTAAATCTGATCATGGAACTCCCAAAATTTACCCTGTTCAGCAGCACACTCCCCCGCCTCAGAGGCTAAGGTAGCGCCCGGATGAAGTTCATCAAGTGGAAAATCTCGGTAAATAAATCTCACCGTATCCGGGAACTCCCTAGCTAAAGCCCGCACAACATAATGAGCTTCAGCAGAAAATGGACAACCGAAATCAGCAAATTCTACTACTGTAATCTTCGCCTCAGGATTACCAAGCGATGGGTCATCACTAGTGGCTAGCTGACCACTGCCAGGCGCACCAGCCACCAAAGCTTGTAGATCTTCGGCTCTGGCCGCGGTAGAAGAATATTGCAACCCGGAAAAATCAAGAGTGCCCTGCTTAATCTGCTGATAAAAAGTGTAGACGCGCCAAGTAAAAGCAAAAAATAAACAAAGTAGCAGGCCTACTCCCACAGTGACAATCACTCCCTCTATCTTAGTTGCTCGGTCAGCCATACCCACATAGGATAGCATGGGCAGCCTTTACGGATTATCCCCGGTTTGGTAACATGGGCCTTAATATGATTTTGAACATTATCCAGCTCACCTTAGCCGTTCTTTTAACCGGTGCTATCCTTCTCCAGGCTCGTGGGAGTGGTGCTGGCATTGCTTTTGGTGGTGACGGTAACGTTTACCGCACTCGCCGTGGCGTAGAAAAGAAGCTACACGCCGGTACAGTGGTTCTTGTAGTATTATTTCTAGGTGTAGCGCTAGCGAACGTTTTGTTTTCCTTTTAATTTGCCTGCCCCTCTATTCCCAAGATAGCTTTTTCTAATTTATTTTCGAAAAATAACCGGGATGCCAAATCCCGGGCGCCTGCCAAATCATTTGAGAGTCCGGATACTGAGGCACTGGCCAGAAAAGAGATTTTGTCAGTTAAAAAAACCAGCAAGCTGCCGTCACTCAGCCAGTGGAAACATTTGCCGAAATTTTTAAATGCTACAGAAAAACGAATAGCCATGAGCGCGTTACTGTTAGCGCTATTTGCCGGCACAGCTCTAGGCTTTAGGTTTATAGCAGCTCATCAAACTTTAGTACCAACGGTTGGTGGAAGCTATACAGAAGGCCTGGTAGGTACACCGTCATATATTAACCCGCTCTATGCCTCAGCGAGCGATGTAGATAATGACCTAGCGCATCTTATTTTTTCTGGCCTGATGCGGTTTGACCCCCAGGATGGGCTGACCCCTGACCTAGCCACCAGTTACACCGTCTCACCTGATGGCAAATCCTATACCTTCGTCCTAAGAGAGGGGGTCACCTTTCATAATGACGATCCGTTCACTAGTGAAGATGTAGCCTTCACTATTAGAGCAATTCAAAATCCGGAGTATTACAGCGCGGTCGCGGCCTCATTTAGTGGCGTGGTGGTAGAAACTCCTGATGACCGGACTGTGACCTTTGTGCTGCCAGAAGCATCCACGGCTTTCTTGAGCAATTTAACTATCGGCATCTTACCATCCGGCGTCTGGTCTGACGTGCCAGCCTCATCCTCTAGACTAGCCATTTTAAACCTCCAGCCTATTGGCACTGGTCCGTTTAAATTCGAAAAATTCACCCAAGATAGCCGCGGGACGCTCCGCAGCATGACCTTACTTAGAAATAAGGATTACTACCGGAATGCTCCATACATCCAGTCTCTCCAGTTTAAGTTTGCCAACACCGCCGACGAACTACCTAACCTGTTGCGCAATAAAAATATTGAAGGCGCGGTCACGGTACCATTCACGGAAGCGCCTAAATTTTCTCATGATCGCTCACTAAGCATTCTCAGGCCGTATATTCCCCAATACACAGCCGCTTTCTTTAACCTCAAATCAACCGGCCCACTAAGTGACCTAAACGTCCGTAAGGCTCTTGATATTTCCCTGGATAAGCACGCCATAGTCACTAACGCGCTGGGGGGTAATGCGCTGCCACTAAACTCACCACTGGTACTTAACATGCCAGGCGCCCTACCGGCTGACCAAATTCCGGCGCCAGACGTGGCCGGAGCAATCGCCGCCCTGGAAGCCGCCGGCTACAAAATTCCTGAGACAGGCGGAGCCAGAGTAAAAGCCGGGGCGGCTATTGTGCTGAACCTGAGCTACGCAGACACGCCAGAATTAAAGGCCGTAGCAACCGAGCTAAAGAAACAGTGGGACGCATTAGGGATCACCATTACCTTGCAGCCAAAAGCTCCTGATGAACTGCAAACAGACATCCTGAGAAATAGAAACTTCGATATACTGCTAGCTGGCGAGCTATACGGCGCCTCACGTGATCCCTACCCCTACTGGCATTCTTCCCAAGCCGTCTATCCAGGGCTAAACATTACCCAGTTAGTCAGCCGAGCCGTGGACGAAGCGATTGGAGTCATCAGATCATCTACAGATGAAGCCAAGAGAACAGAAAACTACGCCCTCATGAGCCAAGCCCTGACAGAACAGCGCGTAGCGGCCTTCCTATATGAGCCTAGCTACGTGTACGTCTCAAGCAACCGGATTAAAGGCATAAATCTACCTGTGGTAAACTTGCCATCCGACCGCTTTGCTGACATTAATGAGTGGTACATTAAAACTAAAAGGGTGCTGAAAAAGTAAGGAGTTATTGACTAAAAACTCAGAAAATGTTAGGGTATCCTCTTCTTGTGAGTTGTTTTATGCGGATGTGGCGGAATTGGTATACGCGCAGGTCTCAGAAGCCTGTGGTTGCAAAACCTTGAGAGTTCGAGTCTCTCCATCCGCACCACCACTGTTAGTCGATTCTGGCCGAGACCACTCGACCATAGCCGACTGTCAGGAGTGAAGTATTTATTCTTATCTTTTCATTCGACAGTTTTGCTTTATGGGAAATTTTAAACCCAACACAACATTCAGAGCGCCGGCTAAAAGCGGAGCTGCTAGCCCCACCATCCCGGCCCGGGCACGTAAGCCTTATCCAGGCAGCGCCACTACGTCTCGCCCAGCAGCCGCACCGGCCCAGGCGGACAAAACCCTAACCCTTTCTTCTCCTTCTGGAGATCAGGTTCGCGTTATGGTGCTTGG
>CAYGEQ010000003.1:15205-17605 GCA_964348985.1 uncultured Gammaproteobacteria bacterium
ACTGACTTCCCTACCTCCACGGTCAACGTGAAGACTATTGCTATCACCACTGAGCTTCAGCTTGGTGCGTTCAAAGTCCATTTCTTCCACATTAACCACAACATCCCAGACTCAGCGGGTATTGTGATTGAAACTCCAGCTGGCGTTATTTGTCACACCGGTGACTGGAAGTATGACTTCCACCCAGTAGGCGCTCCCCCAGCAGACTTCCACAAGATGGCTAGATTGGGCGAGGCTGGCGTCACCCTACTCATGGGCGACTCTACTAACGCTGACCGCCACGGTCACCAGAAATCGGAGAAAGACGTGGGCGATGAGCTTTTCAATATCCTAGAAAAAGCCAAGGGTCGCGTTATCGTCGGCACCTTTGCTTCTCTTCTCTCCCGCGTGAAGCAGCTCATGGAAATCTCAGAAAAGCTTGGTCGCAAGATCGCGCTGGACGGCTACTCCATGAAGACGAACGTGGAAATTGCTAAAGAACTGGGCTACATCCAAGTAAACGAGAAGTCCATTATCCCTATTGAAGAGGCCAATAACCTCCCACCAGAGAAAGTGACGATTATTTGTACGGGCGCACAAGGAGAAAAGCGTGCCGCACTTTCAAGAATCGCCAACGATGAACATCGGTTCATCCGCGTAGACCGTGAGGATACGGTTATTTTCTCTAGCTCCGTCATCCCGGGTAACGAAGCTTCTGTGCAGCGCCTGAAGGACACGTTTTACCGCAAGCGCGCTCGTGTCATTCACAAGGACCTAATGGATGTGCACGCCGGTGGTCACGCCATGAAAGAGGACATTAAGCTCATGCTTTCCCTCTTCAAGCCAAAGTACTACATGCCAATTGAAGGCAACCACTTCCTGCTCCGCGAGAATGCCGAGGTGGCCTACTCCATGGGCTGGAAGGAAGAAAATGTCTTCGTGGCTGATAACGGACAAATTGTTGAGCTTAACAAGATGCCTGATGGCACTAACACAGCTCGCCTCACTGCTGAAAAAGTCCCTTCTGACTACGTCTTCGTTGACGGACTCGGCGTGGGTGACGTTTCTCAGGTGGTGCTCCGTGATCGCCAGGCCTTAGCCGAAGACGGCATGCTGGTGGTCATTGCGCAGTTCGACAAGAAAACAGGCGCGCTCATGCAAATGCCAGAAATGGTCAGCCGCGGCTTCCTGCACATGAAGGACAACAAGGAATTCATTGACATGGTCCGCAAGACCCTGGAAGACATGTTACGCGCCCAGAAATTCGGCACACCGCTTGATACTGACGCGGTCAAAGAATTCATCCGTGAAGAACTAGGCAAGTTCCTGTTCACTAAAACAGAACGCCGCCCAATGATCCTGCCGGTTATTATCGAGGTTTAACCTCAAACATCAAGCACCCCACACGGGGGCTTTTTGTTTAGGCTTAACCTGTGTAAAATCTGTTCCATATGCGTATTCTCTCTGGCATCCAGCCCACCAACATCCTGCACATCGGCAATTACTTTGGCGCGCTTAAACCGGCGGTCGAGCTCCAGCAGGAACATGATCTGACCATGCTAATCGTCGACTTACACGCCATCACGGTTCCACAGAACCCGACTGAGCTCTCGAACAATATCGCTTTCGCTACTGCCGCCTATCTTGCAGCCGGAATCGATCCAAAGAAAGCAACGATTGTTCAGCAATCAAGAATCCCGGCTCACGCTGAGCTTGCCTGGATACTGTCTTGTATAGCGAAAACTGGAGAACTGGAACGCATGACCCAGTTCAAGGACAAGGCTAAAGGCAAAGGCGAAAATGTTTCAGTTGGCCTCTACACCTACCCAATTTTAATGGCCGCGGACATTTTGCTCTACAATACAGAAGCGGTACCTGTTGGTGCCGACCAGAAGCAACACATTGAGCTAGCACGTGACCTCGCTGAACGCTTCAACCGTGACTTTGGCGAGACGTTTGTGATTCCCAAGCCGATTATTGCCGAACACGGCGCGAAGATCCTGGCGCTCGACAACCCAGAGAAAAAGATGAGCAAGAGCTCCCCCGCTCCTAAGAGTTACATTTCACTCATGGACGAGGCGGATGTAATTCGTAAGAAGATTAAGTCTGCAGTTACTGACTCTGAACCAACCGTCCGCTATGACGAAGCTCGGCCGGGGGTAGCTAACCTGTTAACCATCTTGTCGATCCTCGAAAAACGCTCAGTCTTTGCTGTGGCTGATGAATACCTAGATAAAGGCATGAAAGATCTAAAAGAAGATGTGGCGGAGGCTCTAGTTCTGCATCTCGCCCCGCTCCAAGCCGAAATTGCTGGATACCTCAAACATCGGGATGAGCTGGAAAAGGTTATTGCCGCAGGCAGCGCCAGAGCGGCCCTCATAGCTGGCGCGAATATTGAAAAGGTTAAAGAAAAGATGGGTT
>CAYGEQ010000003.1:17705-25266 GCA_964348985.1 uncultured Gammaproteobacteria bacterium
AGAGCGGCCCTCATAGCTGGCGCGAATATTGAAAAGGTTAAAGAAAAGATGGGTTTTTAGAACTTTTTAGGTTGACAAACAGCCTAAAAAGTGCTATTATTGTAATTGTGTTTAGGATAGTTATCTGTCCTTTACCCGCCGGTCTGGCACCACGCCAGACCTACCCCTCCGCCACACCCCCTGGAGTTCCCCATGACTGCCAATACGCTGAACTTCCTTCTGTGCCTGGCCGGAATCTCTGGCCTCAAGGCGCTCGGCATCGTCTGCGACTCCTGGAGCGTAAAAGTTGATGGTCGAGTGTTCCTGATCGCGCTCGCGATCATGGGCATCACGGCCTACGCAACCACGCTCACGGCCAACCCCAAAACCGAGAGCTAGGTTCTCATGAAACCAGACTCCGAACTCTGGTACCGCCTTGTCATCAGTCTTTCACTGGTGACATCGGTCACAGCGCTGGCGCTCATCACGTCAGCCACGGGCTTTTACGCCCTCTTGTCACTCTGGAACGCCATGGCTAAAACCGGCCTACAGATCCAAGACCCCACTGGCTGGTCCTGGGGACTGGGCCTGCTGTACGCCGTCACCGTGGTTTGCCTCCTTGGGGAGGAGCAGTACAGGTTCGTCTTTGAGACAAAAGACAACTGAGCTGCTTCACCCGCCGCGCGCCCGTCTCCTATGAGATGGGCGCTCTTCTTTTTGACTTATTGGGCTAAGATGTGTAGTATTTTCAGGCTCTTAAACCGAGCCAGACAGAAATCCCCCAACCACCCGAGGTCTACGTGGCGCAGACGTCCCGCAATGTCATCAACGAACCTGCTACCCCCTACCGGCCGCCGCGGTACTACAGGCGATCCCGAAAACTGGCACCCCCCGTGCCGGAACTGGTCCACCTGACCGAAGTGGGCGCGCAGCAGCGCCTGCTCCTGATGGCTATCCTCCAGAGCCGCGACAACTGCCGCCAGCTCCTCTGGGCGTGCAAGATCATCAACGCGCCCGAAGGCATGCTGGCCGATGAAAACCGCACCACCGCGCTCCGCGCTGCGGCTCAAGCCGGACAGCTGAACATGCTCGAGGCCATGGAGTTCCTGGATCTGGTCAGGCACTACACTGACCGCCGAGCCGTAGTCCCCAGCTTCCTGCGGGACCTGACCACGGTCATGGGCGAGCTGGCCGGTGATCAAGCCGAACACATGGAACTCGCCCGCCGCGCGAGCGAACTCCAGGCGCTGGCCGACGAGATCGACCAGACGGAGGGCCAGCCCCAGCTGGTCATGGAGCTGACTGACAGCGCTTACATCATTCGCCGACTGGTCAGCCTGCTCTCCATGTCCTGAACACCCCGTACCGGAAAGTCCAAATTTCGGTCAGCCCGCACTACGCAAGTAGGGCGGGCGCTTCTTTTTATTGACTAAAAACATTTTTTTGAGTAACTTGAGCGAGCGTTTTCATCATTCGGTGATAACGTGTGCCCAAAAAACTATCAACCTGCCGAGGTTCCCCGTGAACATCTCCGCTCCTGAGCAAGCCACCCCCGTGGCCAAGCTCCCCACCAAGACCGCCCTGCACGACCTGCCCGAGCTGCAAAAGCTCGACGACAGCGCGGCAATCCGCCAGTCCATGTTGAACATCTTTCACACGCGGGTCCTCCCGCACTGTGATGACGCTCCGGCTAACACGGACTTCTACCGCCGGTTCCGAGAAGACATCGAGTCCGGCCAGATCTCAGACATGCATACCTTCGCCAATCGTATCCCGGCACACATCCGGACGGCTGACGACCACCTGTGCATGCACGCGGCAACGCCCGCGCCACTGCCGATCAAGAACGTCAAGCTGACCGGTGGGGCCAAGCCCAAGCGCAAGCGCTAAGAATCCCCCGGCCAAGCCGCCTTACCCCGTGTCTGCTGCCCCTTTGGGCTGGCGGACGCGGGGTCTTCTTTTTCCTTTACAATTACCCCTTTTTTTGTTATGCTCCAAGCGCTTGGAAAACAAGATGATCGCCCCGTAAAAAGGGAGGAAAGTCCGAACACCCTTTGTGTAGCAATACACAAATGAGAAACGATGTTGCTAACAGCAACCGGGAAGAAATGATGCCGGTGAGGGACTGGATGGCGGCTTCGCGCTGTCCCCCACAGGCCTCAAGGAGCCCAGGGAAAGTCTTCAGGAAACGCAAGAATTCTGAAGGTCAAGAACTGCGGGAAACCGCAGGAAAGACGCAACAGTGACTACTCTAATCACCCTCGCTTCGGCAAGGTGGTAAAAGGTGAAAAGTGAGGAGGTGTCAGCCGGAGCTTGCTCTGGTTGGCTACTTCTCTCACCCGCCGGGCGACCGACGGGTGCGGCAAACCCATCGTGGTGCAAGAGCAAATTAGGTAGCTCGCATGAGTCGGCAAGCAATTGCCGAACTAGAGAGATGATCGTCACGAATCGCTACGTTCGAAAGCACGTAGAGGCTCGACAGAATTCGGCTTACTAGTTTTCCAAGCAACAAAACTCCTCGGCGTGTCCGGGGATTTTTGTTTTCGTGCTAAAATAAACAAGAATATGAAGCGCGCCGACCTATTTTTTGCAGCTCTCTTTGTGCCTCTTGATTATCTGGCTCTGCTTTTAGCAGGCTCAGTAGCGTACGCTTTACGTTTTGCCCCATCTTTTACCGCCTATAGACCGGTGACCTTTGACCTCAGCTACAGTGAATTTCTGGCCCTAGTCATGCCCATTGCAGCGGTTTACATCATCATTTTCTCTCTGTCCGGTCTTTACGCCATCAGGCCACGCAGTATCCCGAGCGAAACAATCCGCGTAGTTGTGGCCGCGGCCGCAAGCATTGCGGTAGTTCTGGCCATAGCCTTCTTCTCTCGTGAACTGTTTGATTCCCGCTTTATCATGTTGTCCGGCTGGGTTTTGTCAGTTATTTTTCTGCTGGTTGAGCGCCTGTCATTACGCTTCATCCAACGAACCTTACGTAAATTCGGTTTTGGAGTACAGCAGGTGGCGGTAATTGGTAAAACCAAGAATGCTAACGAACTAGTCAAATACTTTGAGGAAAATCCAACCCTCGGCTATATAGCCAGCTATCACACGGCCCATTTTTCAGACGAAACAGCAGACAGACTCAAACGGCTCAAGAATGAGAACAAGCTGGATTTAATCTTACTCGCCAATACCGAAGCCGAACGGTCTGAAGTCACTGCTATCAAAACCTTTTCCGATGTTGAGCATACGTCATTCATGTACACAGCTGATCTCTTCCCCGGTAGCACACTCCGGCCAATTGTCTTCACGTTTGGTGGCAGACCGGTGATTGAGGTACCAAAAACGCCGCTAGACGGCTGGGGCGCTATCTATAAACGTACTTTCGATATCATCGTGTCAGTCTTATTGATTGTCATTACACTCCCCCTGCAATTACTCATTGCACTGGCCATCTTGGTCGAAAACCCCGGACCAATCTTCTTCACTATCAAACGTGTGGGTATGCGCGGAGTAGATTTTCCGTTCATGAAGTTCCGCTCCATGATTAAGGATGCGCATAAATTGAGATTCGACCCAAAATTTATTGCTAAATACGGAAACGAACGTGAAGGCACCCCGCTTTTTAAGCTCTCTGATGATCCGCGCGTCACCAGAGTTGGCCGCTTTATCAGAAAGTGGAGCCTGGATGAGATCCCTCAGTTTTACGCCGTGCTGGCCGGATCTATGAGCTTAGTTGGCCCTCGCCCGCACCTGCCAGAAGAAGTGGCCCGCTATAAACCAGGCGAAAGGCGCGTTTTAACCATAAAACCGGGAATTACAGGTTTATCCCAAATTAGCGGCCGGGCAAACCTTGACTTTGAGGACGAAGTCCGCCTAGATATGTACTATATTGAGAACTGGAGCCCCTGGCTGGATCTCATTATCCTGATCAAAACACCAATCGCCGTTATCTTCCGGAAAGGGGCATACTAGGCAAGCTTATGCGTGTTGCGCTTATCCACGATCACCTAATTCAGCACGGTGGTGCTGAGAGAGTTCTTTCGGCGCTGCAGGCCATTTTCCCTGAAGCTCCTACCTACACGCTTTATTATGATAAAGAAGCGATGAAGGCTGATTTTGGACACAAAGACATTAGAACTTCTTTTCTTCAGCGCATCCCAGGCGGTAAACGCTTCTTCCGCTACCTGCTTCCGCTCATGACCGTAGCTACTGAAAGCTACGATCTTTCAAAATTCGACGTCATCATCTCTTCAGCTAGCGCCTTTGCGAAGGGCGTAGTCACACCGACTGACGCCATTCACATTTCCTACTGCCATACCCCCACTCGCTACCTCTGGAGCGATGCTCAAAGCTATGTAGAAGAGTTGCGCGCGCCAAAAATAGTGAAGTGGGCCCTGCCACCGGTTATTTCTTTGCTCCGCCTGTGGGACAAAGCCGCCGCGGACAGAACAGACCTGTTTATTGCGAACTCGATAACCGTTCAGAACCGCATCAAGAAGTATTATCGCCGGGAAAGTGAAGTCATTCATCCCCCGGTTGATACGGCTCGGTTCTTTTTATCGAATAACCCCAAAACATACTTCCTTGCAGGCGGACGCTTAGTGTCCTACAAACGCTTTGATCTAGTGGTTGAAGCCTTTACCAAGCTTGGACTGCCACTGAAAGTTTTCGGCTCTGGCCCCGCCGAAGAATCATTACGTAAAATTGCTGGACCAAATGTAGAATTTCTTGGTCGAGTATCTGACGATGAGCGAGCCAGACTATTTGCAGACGCCATTGCTTTCATCAACCCACAAGAGGAAGATTTTGGCTTAACGGTGGTAGAAGCTATGGCCTCGGGCCGGCCTGTGATAGCCTTTAAGCGTGGCGGAGCCACAGAAACGGTAGTGGAAGGCTTATCAGGCACATTTTTCACGGAACAAACAGTTGAGGCGCTCACCGAAACGATCAAAAACTTTGATCACCAAAAGTTTGCACCCGCTAACGTGCGAGCGCATGCCGAAACTTTCTCCACCGAACGCTTCCGCCGGGAACTGCTAGCTTTTGTAGAAAACGCGCACCGGAAGCTTTATGAAAATCGCCATTGATGGCCGATCCTTACTGGATGAACGCCTGACGGGGGTTGGGACCTACACCCTTAATCTGATCCATGCCCTAGCGGAGTCTGCTCCGGAAGACGAATTTCTGGTTTTTATCAGCGGAACATTTCTTACCAGAAGCCGAGTACCAATCATCAAAGCGCCTAACATTAAATTAGTGGAAGCTAAGTTGCCTAATCGCCTACTGACGCTGATATTAATGCTCCCCTTTTCACCGGTTACGTTAGACGCCTTTTTACCAACCTACGTGGATGCCTGGATTTTTCCTAATCATCACGTAATTCGCACCCGCCGGCCATACGCTTTTACCATCCATGATTTAAGCTTCCTCCATCTACCTAAGTTTTTTTCCTTGAAAGATAAAGTGGCTAGAGGCATACAGAATATTCCGCACCTAGCCAAACAAGCAGCTCTAATTCTAACCCCCTCTCGCGCCACAGCTCACGATGTAGAATCATTGCTCGGAATTGAGTCAGAAAAGATAGCTATCACGCCGCTCGGGCTAGATCACACCAAATTCGTGCCACGTGAACAACCGTCTGACCGCACCTTCAAAGCTGCCTATGATCTTAATAGACCGTACATTCTAGCCGCAGCTACTCTTGAATCAAGGAAGAACTACGAATCAGCCATTGAGGCTTATGACGCTTTTAGAGCTCGGGGCGGTGCTTCTCTGCCACTAGTGCTGATGGGCAAAAAGGGGTTTGGCTTTGAGCGAATTAAAAAAACCGCCCAATCCGCCATGTTTGCTGATGACATTAGGTTCCTGGGCTTTGTGCCAGAGAAACACAAGCCGGCACTATTCAGAGGGGCTACAGTCTTTCTTTTTCCCTCCTTTTACGAAGGCTTCGGTTTGCCGGTCTTAGAAGCCATGGCCTCTGGCGTGCCGGTCATAACCTCTTTCACTAGTTCTCTGCCAGAAATGTCTGGTGAGGCAGCGCTCTACATTGATCCGTTTAACGTGGAGGACTTGACCCAAGCATTACTGGTTATGCTAGATCAACAAGACGGCCCCACCCTCCAGGCTCAACAAACTAAAAAGGGCGTAGAAAAAGCCAAGCAATTCACCTGGGAAAAAACAGCCCAAGAAACACTTAAAGTCCTGAGAGCCGTAATACGTCCACTTAATTTGAGATAACTAGACCCTTACCTTCAGCGTGTGGATCGTTAGGCAAGGCTGTAGTCAAATTCTCTGTTTCTTTTTCTAATCTATTGGCAGTCACGGAGTCCGTTACTCTAAGCGCGCTCCCAGAAAGAATCTTCATCACCTTACCCACATCAGCAGCCTGCGGTGTGGCTTTGACGTAAAATTTAGCGTTTATCTCACCTTTATTGTCAGCAATAGATGTAGCATCAAGCCGCACTATATTTGCGCTAGCATCATAAGACACCCGGCCTAAATCAGATGCCTCACCACCGGCATACGTTACTCCAGGTGGCAAAGTAGCCGTAACCACCAAATCCTCAAGCGGGTGCAAAGCATGCTTAATAGTCCACATCACCTCAAAAGTAGTAGCTGAGCCAACTACCGGCGGCAATGGGCCATCGCCAATCGGCGCACCGTCAGTAGAGAAATAATGAGCCGAAGCAGCAAAAGTCACAGCTGCATCAACCCGCACCGTGAGCGGCGACGACTGAATGGTTGAGCCATTAATCACAGCTCGAGCGATCACTACAAAACTATCAATATCAGTTTCCGTTAAATCAGCTTTCAGTGGAAAAGCTAAGTTAAAACTCTTTTTCTCCGCCGGATTAATAGTGCCAATCTTCTTAGCGTCAAACACAATACCGTCTTTAGTCATCACTCCGCCATCTAAATTAGCCTTTGACCAAACAACTGGAATGCCGGCGCCAGGCTGAAAATCAAGCGTGACCGTGGCCCCAGTCAGCGGGGTGTCTCCGGTATTTTCTAATCTATAGCCCAATCTCAGGGAGTCACCCGGGGCCACTGATGTATCGCCCGCTAAACCGTTGCCCACTAATGTTAAACGCAGTGCACCACCGGACACGTCAGTAGCCACAGAACCGACCGCTTGCACCAGCGTTTTGGTATTAAGGCCACTACCAGTCAAAAAAGAAACCTCGGCTATCATCTGTTCTATATCAGTCACATCAGAGGCAAAGGTACCAATCACTGTGACTACCTTTTCCTGACCAGGCTCAATCTCTGCCAAGGCCCACTTGGGTGGCTCACCAGGCGTAAAGGCTGGCGTACTATTAGCTATAGTAAACCCATCAGGTGGCGAAAGTGAGACACCTACTCCCCTGGCTGTAACCAGGCCCAGGTTCATGACCCTCAGCTCATACTTTAACTCAGCACCGGGCGTGGCTTTATCCGGACCTATAACCGATAGCCCCAAAATACTGGCTTTGGTGCCGATTGAAGCCGAAGCGATCTGAGAAAAATCAGAACTAAAATTTGCTGGCTTATAACTAGCTATGGCTTGGATGGTGTTAGTTGAGGGTGATGGAACTAACCATGTTCCCTC
>CAYGEQ010000003.1:25366-44275 GCA_964348985.1 uncultured Gammaproteobacteria bacterium
GCAAAACTTTGATTCAAGAACCAACCCTTAGAAGCCACTACGGTCAAAGAAAAAATTATAATAGCTGCCAAACTCAATAACCCCACCACCCTAGTTAGCCAATAGGTCAGCCGTGAGCCACTCTTAGTGAACCGTCCAAGATCATCAGAATTATCTCCGTAAATAGCCCGCAAACCTTCGTCCATCTCAGCCTCTTTTTGCTTAACTGAACGCACTCTGTCCACCCGAGTATGGTGGCTAGTTTTCTTAACGGGGTGAATGCGTTTTACTTTTTTCACCATAACTTAAGGCTGAAAAAGCCAACCAAAGAAAGCATCACGATCATTATTAGTGACCCCGGTGACGTTTTGACTAGCATCAGCACTAGTCCAAATAACCTCTACAGCGTGAGGCAAGGCCACTCGGACATCTGTACGCCGGTTAGCTACCCCTGACTGCTTTTGCACAAAAAGTGAATACGGAACGGGTGTAGATTTGGTCAGCAAATTACCAGTTGGCGCAAAGGACACGGTAAACGGCAAGCGATAAGTAAAGGTCACCACTGAAGTAGTGCCAGGAGCTGTCTGTACCCAATTACCAAAAACTGTCTTGCCCTGCTCCTGCCAAATATCCGTGCCGGTGGCCGTATCTTTAGAAATATCCTGCATGTTGAGGGCTAAATCCTCGTCAATATCCAGCGGAACATCACTGGTTTTAAACAAATGCTCGCCGGGTGGAGTAAAACCAGACCCATTCATGAGTACACTCCCCTCTGGCACGTACAATCTCATGTAATCAACATTATTCACTCCCCGGAACAGCTCATTCTTCATGCCTCGGTGAGTCCTAGCTACCGTGACGGTGTTAGTCACTGTGCCATCGGCCAGAATTTCTACGTCTACATTCACCTGCTCATCAATTACCCCGTCCGTCTTACCACCGCCCAGGTTAGTATTAACAATCATGAGTGAATCGCCACTGGTCTGCTTCAAACTGCCAGTAAAGCCAAGGTTCTCCATGGTGGCCTGCACTTCATTTTGCGAGAAATACACCATGATCTCCTTTTCTTCTAACCCTTTGCCAACTAAACTCAAGACCTTAGTTAGGGTAGCAAAGTCAGCGTTAGTCACCCGTTCTAATAACACCGGGGCTAAGTCGCCAATAAACGCTTTGGGTGCATTTTCAGACTTATCATATTCAAGCTCAACAATCTTCTGCGTCTCAAGCAAGAAATTATCAGCCGTGATAGTCCGGCCATATTCAGGCATCTCAATCGGGCCGAGAATCTTTAATAAGTCGACGATAAAACTAGCGTTAACCGCAATTACGCCGTCCATAGTTGGCCCACCAGAGTGTTCCTGGAACCACAACATCTTTTTAGCCGAGGTGGGGAAATCTGGGAACCAGTTAGCATCTTGGAATTCCCAGCGTGGGCGAAGCAGGTGAAATGGCCCTGGAGCAGCCACGTACTGGCCTAACTGACCCTGCGTGGCATAAGATCCACCGCCCGGTATATTCATGCTCTCAATAACCCCGTTCTTCACATTCAACTCCGCAAAACTACCCACGAATCCACCTGTAGCTCTCATCTCGGTGTTATTCTGAAAAGCTGCCAAATACCTAACCTCGCCCTGTCCCCCAAGAATGATGGTTAGAGCGTGAGTAAAATCAGTGAATTCATGTAAGGCCGAAGCCAAGGCTGGCACAGTAGTTTTCAGTTCGTGAATTTTGCCAGCGTATTCTTCTGGCAAAGAATTTTCGTCCACCTTCTGCAAAGCCTCAGCGGCCGTCGTCACATGAGGCTCAGCACTACCTACATATGTTGAAAGTAGATTAATTTTATCTACCACGGTCAGTGCCTGCTTGTCCGTAATATCACTAGCAGCTAATGACAAAATTTCAGCCGTGGTGGCCAATTCCTGACCAGCGGTAGCCAAGCTCCTAACTGAACTCATGGTGCGATCAGTTTGAGGGATAACGCTAGCCGCAGCCGTCACTACCGCATGCATGCTGTTCAGCGAGTCCTCAGCATTAGCAAAATCTTCAGCCGCTTGAGAAAAATCCCGTCCGGCAGAATCAAAATTTTTGCTGGACAGACTAGTGGCACCGCGCAAGAAAGCATCAAGGGCGGTAGAACCGCTAGCTTTCACCGAGTTAGCCGTTGACTGAACATTGGCAAAAACTTGCACGGCCTGTAACGGCGCAGAGATAAGCAGGGCCAAAAGAACAAAAGACGCGAGTGCTCGTTTAGAAGAAAAGACGTCAGCAATTCGGGCGGCGATATCTGCCAACGGCGTATCAGAAGAAAAAACTTCAGCGATTTCAATTTCCTGGGGAATGATAGGATCTGGTAACAATAACGGTTGCCTGTTCACCGAATTATGCAAATGAAAAGGCTGACTAACCGCTAAAACCGTTACCGTATTAGCCTTAACCGCAGTTGGGCCTTGAGAATTCTCGCCAACCAAGTCTTCAATAATCTGCTCTCTGAACTCTTCAAAAGTTATAGCTAAGGAGGCTCCACCATCATGAGCCTCAACTAACTCCGCCTCGTCGCCCTCCTCATCACCATCAATCACCAAACTAGCTCGTAAGCTAGCCAGCGGATCGACAGTCTCAACTTTCTCACCTGGACGGGATAAACGAACAATAAACGGAGAGGCGGTAGTATTTACCCCTCGTCTAATGCGGATTATCTTTTTTCCGTCCTCGTTGGTCACATTTATAGGCGGCGCGGGCCGTGGAGCAAATAGGTTTCCAGTGTCTGCTTAGCTGCCTTCTCCCAACTGTATCTTTTGGCAAAGTCCATCCCTTTCTCTTTCATCCCTGCCCATTTTTCAGGGCGTTCAACGGCCTCCACCATGACCCGAGCCATAGCATCCGTGTCTTCTGGATCTACGTATCTGACGTACTCTCCCAGGATCTCCGGCATGCTCGAAGCGTTACTCGCCATAACTTTGGTGCCGGCCAGCAAAGCCTCAACCGGCGGGATACCGAACCCCTCAATCCGTGACGGGTAAGCCAGAAGCGCCGTGTGGTGATAGAGGGCGCCGAGTTCTTCGTCTGTAGGCAAATTTATAAAACGCACTTCCCCGCTACCAAACCCGAGCTCCAATGCCTGTGCCTGCAGTCTTCGGCCAAACTCGTCAAACTTTCCAGCGATAACCAGCTGAATTCCCGGATGACTAGCATGTGCGCCAGCAAAACCATCAAGTAAATTATCCAGATTCTTATGCGGATACATGTTACCCACGTATAAGATAAACGGATCAAGTACGCCCAAGCCACGCAACGATACATTCTTACCCTCAACTGGAGAATTAACCCCGTTATGAATCACGGAAATCTTAGCCGGCTTCACATTAAAATGCTTGAGAATGGAGCGTTTGCTGGCTTCAGAAACGGTGATTATCTGGCGCGAACTGTGCACCGCTTTTTCAAGCACTATTCTGTGACCAACCTGCTTTATCCCATGAACTAGAGCTCCTTTAGTGGTGGCACGCGCACTCTGCGGGTCTTCAAGCAGAATCAAATCATGAATGGTCACTATAAACGGCACGCGAGATAGGACGGGCACGTTCCAGTGCGGGTAGTGCATGAAATTAACCCTAGCGTGCGCAATCTCCCGCGGCATGACTATCTGCTCAGCCACGGAATACCACGGCACATCCACCAGCTTTTTTGAAAAGTTGCTTCCCGTCACTACAAACTCATGGAAGTTTTCTTTTTTTAGAAAGATGACGTACTCATTTTCATGATCAATTTTCTGCAAATTGTTCACTAATTCTGAGACATAGCGGCCAATCCCGCCTCCCCCCGTACGTGGACCAAAAAATCGTGCGTCAATTCCTATTCGCATATCCCCATTTTACCATGGGGTGTGTACAAATTGTGTTCAACTCCCCTAGCTATGTGAACAAGTCGATGAACATTGACTAATCTAGATTTTTCAGCTATACTTTATTGTTCGTTTTCACACTTGGAGGTTCCATGTCTAACGAGACGTTTGGTAATTGGTTGTCATGGCCAGTTGGCGAGTTCATCATGACACACCTCCCAGCGTGCCATGACGCACTTACCGCGGCCAAGTTCACAGATCTGGCGCTGTGCCAGGTGGAGTACTTTAAGCAGCTCCGGGAGCGCCGGCGCGCGGCCATGAAGTTCGCGGTCAACACCAAGCCCGGCATCATCTTCATTGGCCATGTACAAGCCGTGGCGAACATGACCGTCACACAGATGGCGGAAGCCAGGCTGTCTGACCAGCTGGCCTGGAACAAGGCCCAGACCTACCTCAAAACTGGCCTCTTCCTCTTTGAGGAGAGCAACCAGCAACTGGGGGACGGGCCGGTGACGGCAGACGCGTTCATCGATGTCCTACACCAAACGATCGGACGTCACTACCCGCGCAAGCGAGCCAGGCGAGTGTTCGAGCACACGGGTAGCGTCAATGCGCAGCTGATCAAAAGCGGCGCACCCATCTACGCCGGAGAAGAGTGGCCGCTGATGGCCGAGTTCTCTCTGCGCAACTACGGACGTAATGTCCTCGGCGACAAGCCCAACAGCGATCCGCAGGTGCAGATGCTGTACCTGTTGATCCACACCCTCACCGCCCTGCGCTCAGAGATCATGGTCATCAGAGCACTGGAACGCCTGCGGGAAACCGGCCGCTATCAAGCGGTGATCATCCAAGGCGCCTACCACGGCCAACACATGACGGAGCTGTCTGCCGTCTACGGTTTCAACCTCACCAAGCTGAGCGCCGTGCCAAAAACGTAAACCAGGGCGCGGCACGCCCGGTACACGCCTCTAGACCACGGTCTAGGGGCGTTTCTTATTTCAACCCACTCATCTTCCTGGCTAATTTATAAATGTTGTACCAAAGGTTTGAGACTGGTACGTCAAAGGTTCCGGGCATCTCAACCACGTCCGCGCCGAAGCCGAGCTTAAAACGAGTGATGCCGGTCCAGGGATGATTCTCGGCGGCACCGACCGGGGCAATGCCCCAGAAGTCGTACATCGACAATCCCTTCTCGGCCGCGTCCTTGATCAAATGCCAATGTAGCGCATACGGTGCCATGATGTTGCGGTTTTCACTGCTCGAAGCGCCATGTAAGTATGTACGAGTACCAAAACTGTCGATCATGAGGTTTGCAGCCAAGGCTTTACCCTCAAAGTCGGCGAAGGCTAAATATGCCTTGCACTCCCCGCCCTTCAGCACCTTGAGCATGTTCAAATATCTATCGGCGCCGTGCAAATGAAAACCATCGCGCTTAGCCGTGTCCTTCATGAGCCCCATGAACTCGTCAAAAGCCTCTTCCCGAGCAATGCGAATAGTCACACCCTTCTTCTCTGCCAGCTTAATGTTGTAGCGGGTCTTTGGTTTCATCGCGTCGAGCAATCCGTCGACCGACTCACTAAGCGGGACAATGGCCGTCGTAAATGGGTGTCGTTCGTGTACAAGCGAAGATCCCGCCAGCTTCTTCACTGGTTCAATCTTTAAAAAGGCCGCGTCAGCAAGTTCATTCCTGAGTACATCGAGCATTGCCTTGGGCGAAGCGTCACCTAGAGGCCCCTTGGGAATCAAGTAATACTTTTTGCCGAATCTTAAAGGTTGCTCTACACACTGAGCGACTACGGTTCCCTTCTTTGTTTGCTCGAAAATACGCTTTACCTTGAAACCAATCGACTCCTGGAACTCGCCCCACTCGTATGACTGCAAAAAGCCGCCAAAAGGCGGGAGATGAGCGCGGACTTTGTCATTCCACTCTTGAGAAGAAGTCATGTTAGTGTCTGGAAAGCATTTTCAATGCTGATTTTACCTTACTTTCCACCGTCTCTCCAGTAATGTACTTAGCGATCTTATTTACGTCGTCACGGGAGTAGCCCAAACTCTCAAGCGCTTCCGTCACATCGTCAGATTGCTCGGTCTTCCCCACTGAATCAGCATCTACCAGCACGCCCTTCAAATCGAGAATGATTTTTTGCGCAGTTTTCTTGCCTACGCCGGAAATAGAAGTAAAAAATGACACGTCATCCTGCTGGATATGCTTGCGCAAAGCGTCAGCAGGCGCAGCTGCAAGAATTTTTTGACCCATTTTTGGCCCAACGCCCTGAACGTCCGTGAAAATATAAAAAAGCTCGCGTTCGTCCTTGGTTTCAAAGCCGTAAAGGTCATGTTTATCTTCCCGAATAACCTCGGCCACAAAAAACTTTACCTTGTCTCCTACCTCGCTCTTGGTTCTGGTAACCATGACGCGATAACCTACACCACCGACGTTAACGACGACTGCGTCAGACTCATGCTCGGCCAGAATTCCTTCAATAAATGCAATCATAGTTTGACGTTTACGGCGCGTCGACGAATTTCCTCAGTTTGTTCTCCAAAATCTACCACAGTAGCAGGATTCTTCACGAGCTCATCAATTTTTTTCATGATCTCACCACGAACGGGACCGATTGGAGTGCCGAGCAAGGCAAAAATCTCTTCTGGGGAAAGACCAGCATCTGCATAGGCCTTTTTTACGGCCATCTTTGACGCCTTTTTCTCCCCGGCCTCCCGCGCTTCATGGCGCTCGGGCATGGCCTCTCGTTCCGCGAGGTACCAATTAATCAAAGGCGTTAAATTGTGCGACTTTGTTGAGCCGTCGCTGTGCAAACTTCCAGCTACCGCGTCTAAAAACAAACAGGCTGGCGCAAGATCTAGGAATAAATCCTTGTTCAAACCGGCCCGACCAGCCAGTGCTGCAAATGCTTTGAATTCTGCCACGTTCGGCGAGGCGGTAAAGGTGTTTATGATGTCCATGTGCAACCGAATGAGCTCAGTCAGGAGCTTGGCGCTTGACGACGGCAGTTCGAAATACTTAAGAATCGCCTCGCGAGCATACGCAAACTGCGGACTTGCCCCAACCCGATCGTGTCCCGGGTAATGGACGTGATCCTTCCCCCTTCCAGGGGGATCAGAGGGGGTCGCGGTCACGCACTCAGCCTTGCCGAGGTCATGCGCCATGGCGTAGGCCGAAAGAAACTTTTTGTTAGCTGAAATAGCCGAGAAAAGCGAAAGCCATTCAGCCGATAAGGTCTTCTCCCGCGCGAATTCTTCGATGGTTAACGGACCGGTCCCCGACGCCAGGAGGGGCCTAGAGGTGGTGGATTGGATGATTGCAAGCATTCTCACCAGATGCGACCCCACGGTTGGCCCTTCGGCATGATGCGGCGGAGTTTGAGGAGTTTCGACCAACTTCTTCACTTCTGGAAGCTTTGCCGAAAGCTCAGCGACTACACTTCGAGCCCCCTCCCCCGCTTCAGACAGCAAAACATCCTTCTCGATCCACTCAAGAAGAAAAACGCGGTCAGGAGGTGTAGCTATTGGCTGTCCGAACATGAAGCTATTCTAGCACCTGCAGCACTTCCTCAACACTCGGTCCTGGTTTTTCAGGAGTAGACGGATAACCCCAGCAACGATCCTTGCCGAACACATATCCGCCGAACATTTCATGAAGTTTAGTTGCCTTGTCTGTATCCTGCACAGAAATACGCTGTCGCCCCTCAACAATCAAAACAACCGGTGGTTCATCGTAGTTTTCAGCGATCATAATGGACAGCGCCTCGCGAATTCGTGTGTCTGTCGCCGTTTTGACGATGATCACACCGTTCTTTTCTTCTCGAGATTCCCACGCTTTTCGGGCCTCAATCATACCTTCTGGTCGAGCACCGCCGAGTTCGTCCAAGAACGACAAATAGTAATCCATGATGCGCTTGCGATCCACCTTCTCAATCCCCTCGCGCGAAAGTTCCCAAACCCAACCCCTATCCATCATACCTACGCCCTTCACAAGAAATGGGTCAAAGCCAAGTTCAACAAGTTTTTCGTCACCCAAATTAAACGTCACTAAAAATTGGTCGAGCGAACTCTCTTGCTTCATGCGGTTCAAGCCCTCGTAGCGATGATGGTCGATGATAACTACTTCGAATCCTGCCTTTTCGAGTTCAGCTTCGCGTTCCGGCCCTGGAATTTCGACAATCACAACTGTTCTACCTTCGGGATTAGCCTTCTTGAGACGGTCTTCAAGATCTTTTTCGAGTTCAAGCTTAGCCCCATGCTGTTGAGGCGAAATAACAGTGGGGATTCCCGTAGCTTTGGCGATTTTCAAGATGAGAACTGATTCTTCATCGTTTTTGGGACAGAGAAGAACCACTTTTGCGAGATCGATGATCATACGGATACATACTAACCGATATCGAAGTACGGGTCGACCCATGCGTCGACCCACGTCAATCAAGAATGAGGCTAGCACACGGCATATATTAGCTAACTTTAGCTAAATTATTATATACCAGGCTTGACAGAAGTCGGATTTTTTGCTATGATAACCATTGTCCGTAACGGCCTTCGGAATAGTCTGAAGACCCGCTCCGGAGTCATCGAAGGAGGTGTCCATGACACAATCCCCCGCCATCATGAGGAGCGACCATCCGGCCGCTCACAACATGTCTGAAAACTTCTCTGACGAGATGCGCATCGGCGAGAACACCGCGGCCTGAACGGGCAACGCGCGGCCGGTCGAGGGCATGACGCCCACGACAGGCACCAACCTTCGCTTGGAGGCACTATGTGCCGGATCCGTGACCCTACTCCGAACCTCCCCGGCCGCAACCGGGGGGTTTTAATTTACTCAGAATCATGTTCGTACTGAGTCGCCGCCCTAGAACCCCACACTCAAATCCTGTTCCGCAACGCGGAAACTTGCCACGTTCGCCAACCCCTCCTTCTTCCCAAACTCGACCTTGCTCGAAAGCGTGTCGTTCTTCAGGTCTTCACCGAATTCTTCGTACATTTTCATGACCTCGGCCGAGTCTGACCAGATGAAGAGATGGATACGGTCAGCAATGGTCATACCGGCGTCTTTGCGGAGGCCGTTGACCTTACGAGTGACTTCGCGGGCGATGCCTTCGCGGACCAATTCTGGCGTAAGCTTCAAGTCGACTGCAACCATCAGATTACCCTGCTGAACAGAGCACTTTTTAATGTTTGTTTCATCAAGTATCACAGCCTGTAACTCTTGGCTTATTTCACCGGTCGGCGTAGTGATTTCTACGTTGCCAAGAGCCTGCTTCACAGCCATGCCAGATTCGACACGAACTTCCATGATGCGGGAAACGATGGCGCGGACCTCACCCATCTGTTCGAGAGCCTTCGCGTTGACATTGCCTGCTGTCGGCCAGTCCTGAAGGTGAACCGAGTCACCATCCAATAGCCCACCTCTAGGCCCCTCGCCTTCGCTCGGGGACTGGGAGCGACCATCCATCAAATCCTGCCAAATCATTTCGGCTAAGAATGGCATAAATGGCGCGGTCATCTTGGCGAAGGTTTCGAGAACGTAACGAAGGGTTGCCAAAGCCTCAGCGCGGTCGTCACCATCCACTTTAACGCGGTCGCGGGAACGACGGACGTACCACTGAGAAAGGTCTGTGACGAAAGACTGAAGCACGCGGGCGGCTTCAGAAAGCTCATAAGCTTCCATGGAAGCTGTTTCAGCGGCGAGAGTCTCGTTCAGGCGGGCAAGAATCCAGGCGTCGAGGACATGATCACCATTCGGAGCTCGGCCATCATCATGTTCAGCGTACAACTTATAAAAGCTGACGCAGTTCTTCATGATGGTGATGAACTTCTTACTTACTTCATCCACGCCAGCCTCGCTAAAGCGAAGATCTGCTGCCTTAACCACCGGAGAAGAGACGATGAAGTACCGGACAGCATCTGCACCGTACTTCTCCATGATTTCCATGGGATCCGGATAATTATTGAGACGCTTACTCATCTTCTTTCCGTCTTCTGCCAAAATCAGTCCGCTCACAATTACATTCTCGAAGGCCGGCTTTCCAAAAAGCGCGGTCGACAAAACATGGAGAGTATAAAACCATCCACGAGTCTGGTCCTGCGCCTCGCCAATAAATTGAGCCGGCTGACGCTCAACGAATTTCTCTTTGTTCTCAAAAGGATAGTGCAGCTGTGCGAACGGCATTGAGCCAGATTCGAACCAACAGTCGAGTACTTCAGGAATGCGACGGAACTCTTTGCCGTCGCGCTCAATCACTAGACTGTCTACGACATGCTTATGGAGGTTATCAACCTCATGGCCAACGAACTTTTCAAGCTCAGCAACAGAACTAAGAACGATAATCTCACCGTCCTCGCTCTTCCAAACCGGAAGCGGGGTGCCCCAGTACCGAGAACGAGAAATCGCCCAGTCACGCGCGCCCTCAAGCCACTTTCCAAAGCGACCGTGCTTGATGTGCTCTGGAACCCAATTAATTTTTTCGTTATTCGCTAAAAGTTCGTCATTCATCTCCCCCACGCGCACAAACCAAGAACTCGTAGCGTAGTTAAGGAGCGGGGTGTCGCAACGCCAACAGTGCGGATAACTGTGAATAATCTTCTCTTTAGCGAAGAGCTTTCCATTATGCGCGAGCCACTTGATAACTTGAATGTCCACGAGCGAGTACTCCCCCTTCGCTTTCATGGGCACACCGTCAACCGGATAACCCTCTTCCGTCATCGGCTTAGCTACTTCGTCTACAAACTGACCGTTCATCTTAACGTGCATGAGCGGTTTCACTTTTTCAGCCTCGCCCAACATCATGTCGTCACTTCCAAAGCCGGGGGCGATGTGAACAACCCCCGTACCATCCGTCTCCGTCACGAAGTCGCCTGAAACGATACGGAAGGCGTTTCCGTGCGTATGGAAATACGGGAAAATCGGGTTGTAGGTAGACTCGGTGAGTACATTACCAGCGAACAACTCAAGTACCTTCGGTTCTTTCCCCTTAAAGACATGTCCGAGCCTGGTCGACGCAACAATGTACCGCTCGCCGGACTCCTCGACCAACGAATATTCCATGTCGGCGCCCACGGCGAGGAGGACGTTGCCAGGCAAAGTCCAAGGAGTAGTAGTCCAGACCAAAATCTTTGCGCCCTTATACTTCCCGCTCGTGATTTCGACCGCAACAGTGACCGAAATATCGGTTACGTCGAGATAGCCCTGAGCTACCTCAAAGTTCGAAAGAGATGTTTCGCAGCGCGGACAGATCTGCATGGCTTTACGGCCCTCGTAAATCTTGCCGGACTCCCACAAGGTGCCAAAAGCCCACCAGATAGATTCCATGAATGGCCGGTCCATCGTCTTATAGGCGTTCTCCATGTCTACCCAGCGACCCATGCGGCGAATCACCTTCTTCCACTCGTCTACGTACGTCAAAACTGTCGCTTCGCAGCGATCGTTAAAAGCGCCGACTCCGTAATTCTCGATGTCTTTCTTGCTCTTCAAATCAAACTGCTTCTCGACGATGTTCTCAATTGGGAGTCCATGACAGTCCCAACCCCACTGACGGTCCACGCGGTAACCGCGCATCGTCCAAAAACGCGGGACAACGTCCTTCACGATACTTTGCAAAATATGCCCGTAGTGCGGAAGACCAGTAGCAAACGGCGGGCCGTCATAAAAAGTGTACGGCTTGGTTTCTGGGCGTTCACTTACGGAGCGCTCGAAGACTTTATTCTTTTCCCAGTAGGCAAGAATATCGTGTTCTTGAGTAGAATGAGCGGATTTTTTATCGTCGGACATAGAAGATAGTAGTCGAAAGTGTAAAGTCAGAAGGGGAAAGTTGCAAGGCGGTCAAAAAGATTAGCAGTTGTTCTGTATACTTATAGTAACTATGCAAAAAACTGTCTATTTAGGAGCTGATCATGCCGGTTTTGCGCGTAAATCGAGTGTGCTTGAGTACCTCAAGCAAGAAGGCTATATAGTTGAGGACCTAGGCGCGCATAAAAATGACCCTAACGATGACTATCCGGAATATGCGGCCAGGGTGGCTCAAGCGGTTCGCGAACATCCAGGATCACTCGGCGTCCTGTCCTGTGGCAATGCTGAGGGAATCTGTATTGCAGCGAATAAGTTTCAAGGAATTAGGGCAGGCGTTGGGTATTCAGTCGAAGCCGCTCAAACCATGCGGAATGATGACAATGCGAATATTGTCTGTATCCCGGGTAGGCTCGACATTCCAGATGATCCGCTCAAGATTGTCGAGGCCTTCCTAAAAACTCCTTTTTCACAAGAAGAACGCCACGAACGGCGCATTAAACAGGTGGCGGAGCTTGAAAAATAATATGGACATTACCCCAGCCATTTTGGCGCATGATGAGGCTGATTGTCAGGCTAAACTATTTCATCCCGAACTGCGTAAAGTAGCCAAACGCTTTCATATAGACGTACTAAATAACACGCTAGTACCTAAATCATGCTGGGCTGATCCAGCGGTCATTGGTGGCTGGTCGAATCTACCAGAAATCGAAATTCATCTCATGGTCACTGACCCCATGCAACACGCCGTAGCCTGGAAAACTAAGGTGCCGACTTTGAAAAATGTCATCGTCCACGCCGAAGCGATTAGGAATCCCAACATTTGTCTGCAACTCGACGCCATGAAGGTGGGTATCACTCTGGCGGTTAATCCAGAAACGCCGGTGGAGGCCTGGCATGATATTCCGGGTTGCCCGAGCGAGCTATTAATCATGGGCGTGCAACCAGGTGCCTCTGGTCAGGAATTCATGAGAGAAATTACGCTCGCTAAAATTCGCCGAGCTCGGGCGCTATTCCCGGAACTGGAGATTGTGGTGGATGGCGGCGTAAACACTAAGAGTATTCAGGCTATAAACCAAGCTGGTGCTACCAGAGCTATTGCGGCGTCCGCCATCTGGTCATCCCCCACTCCAGAAAGTGCACTTGAACAGCTAAGTGACTGTGCTATTATGAGGTCATAACCCTTTTCTATATTTTTTGGGTATGAAATTAACCCGATCCATTTTCGCGGCAGCAGTTCTAGGGGCCTTGGGCGCAGCTTCTTTTGGCCTCTCACGCCAACACGCCTTTGCGGTCAGTGTTTCCTCCGGAGATCTGATTCGCGGTACTACCTATTCTGCCGTGTACTATCTAGGTGCAGACGGCTTCCGCTACGTTTTCCCTAACTTCAATACCTACAGCACTTGGTACGCTAACTTTGACTCAGTGAAGTTTATTTCTGACGCTGAGCTCGCTAAAATTCAAATTGGTGGCAACGTGACGTATCGCCCAGGCGTAAAGATGGTCAAAATTGACTCTGATCCAAGCGTTTACGCAGTTGATGCCGGTGGTACCCTACGCCACGTGAACGGTGAAAGTGCAGCAGCTTCCCTATACGGCAGCACCTGGAACAAACAGATCCATGACATCCCAGATGGTTTCTTTGGTAACTACAAGATAGGTGCAGCGGTTAACGGTCTATCCGACTTTGTACCTAGCGCAGTGACTAGTGCTGCGGCTAACATCAACTCAGATAAGAACCTAAGAGCACCGTCCACTATCAGTCTGACAGATTCTGGCGTTTCTCCGCTTGATGTTCATATCAGCGTTGGTCAAAGCGTACGTTTCACTAACACTGGCACTACTAAGCACACAGCTACTGGTGATGACCTCACCTGGGGCACCGGTACTCTGAATGCAGGCGAAAGCTTCATCCAAACCTTCAAGAAAGCCGGTACGTTCACTTTCTTTGATAGCTATAACAGCCAGAACACCGGTGCGGTATACGTGCAATAAAGAAAAAGGTTGTAGGTGTTAGGCGATAGGTTCAAAAGATCGGAGCGAAAGCTTCGATCTTTTGTTATACTGCACGTAACTTATGCCTATTGTTCGCCAAACAGTTGCCCCGTTAACTGAAGTTAAGCTAAGAGAGCTGGAGCTTCAAGCTAATAGTATTAGAGAAGATGTCTTAAAAATGCTGTCCACCGCGGGCAGCGGACACTCCGCTGGGCCGCTTGGCATGGCCGATATTTTTACTGCACTTTACTTCCACGTCCTACACCACAAGCCTAAACTGCCTAACTGGGAAGACCGGGACAGACTGTTTTTAAGCAACGGGCACATTGTCCCCATTCGTTACGCAGCCATGGCTCACGCCGGCTACTTTCCTAAAGCTGAACTGGCCACACTACGAAAATTCGGCTCACGCTTGCAAGGACACCCGGAAATGCGTTTCTTGCCGGGCCTAGAAAACACCTCCGGGCCACTAGGTGACGGCTCGCCCCAATCAGCCGGGGCGGCGTATATAGCCAAACTTGAAAAGCTGCCATGGCATACCTACTGCATCATGAGTGATGGCGAACTGGAAGCCGGAATCACCTGGGAAGCTGCGCTGTTTGCTGGAAAATATAAATTGCATAACCTCACCTGGATCATTGACCGTAATAACATCCAGATAGACGGTTACACGGAAGACATCATGCCATTAGAATCGCTTAGAGATAAGTTCGAGTCCTTTAATTTCACCGTCATCGAAATAGACGGACATAACATCAGAGAGTTCGTGGACGCCACTGACCGCGCTAAAGCCACTTGGGAAACACCAACGGTCATCATTGCTCACACTATCCCAGGAAAAGGCGTCAGCTTTATGGAATTTGAACCCAGCTGGCACGGTAAACCGCCCAAAGCCGGTGATGAACTCAAAACGGCTCTGAAAGAATTACGAACGCTTGGCGGTACTATCAGATCAGAGATGGAATAGAGCTAAAAAAGTTTAAAAAGTAATTCTATGCCGGCAAAAAATACCTCATCTACAAGTTTCTGGGCGGTAATGATAGGTGGCGGTTTCACCATTCTGCTCCTTGGATCTTTTAGTTGGCATCTGAAGTCTGGGCCGGAAAAACTAAGACTGTCAGGCGGTACCAAAACCATGGATATAGCTACAGGCATGCCAGCTATGGATGCTTACTACCGCTCAGAGTCAGCACCGGAAATGGCCATGATGGCCCCCTCCCCCGTACCGCCTTATTACGGCAGTGGTGGCGAGACCGCAGCTACCGCTAGTCCAAAAGTAATTAAGAGCGCGTCCCTCGCACTAGAAGTAAAATCCTCCCGCGACAGCGCCAAGATGGTGGCGGACGTAGCTACCCTAAATGAAGGCTTTGTGGAGTCTTCTAACGTAGCTGAGAACGCAGACGGCACTGTCTCTGGTTATGTCACTATTCGCATCCCTGAGTCTAAATTTGACCTAGCTATCTCTTCACTGACTGGACTCGCTCTAAGAGTGAAGACGGAATCGGTCAACGGCCAAGATGTAACCGAGCAATACACTGATCTAGAGGCTCGCTTAAAGGCAGCTGAGGCTGAAGAGGCGCAGTACCTAGAAATTTTGAAAAAAGCCACAAACGTTCAAGATATTTTGTCAGTCACTCAGTACCTAAGCTCTATTCGCTCACAGATTGAATCGCTCCAGGGTCAAATCAAGTATCTAGGTAACCAAACTTCATACTCAACTATCACCGTTACGCTAACCGAGCAGGCTAATCTGAATATTCCAGTTGGCAAGTTCGACTTAGTACGGGACATGAAACAAGCTGGTCAGACAGTCATTCTACTTGGACAGACGTTCCTCAGCTTCGCTATCTGGTTCGTCATCATTGGCAGCGCCATCATGGCGCCAACCGTCCTCATCCTCTTCTTAGCCTACAAACTAGTTCGTCGAATAATCGCCAAGTAGTATGAGCATCCCCCGTTCGGCCGCCCTTAGTAAAAAACTATTTGATCAAGACATTCCTCAATTGCCCACCAGGAATGGTTTTGGCGACGGGTTAATCTTGGCCGGACAAGAAAATGAAAACGTCATGGTGCTGTGTGCGGATTTAACTGAATCAACCAGAGCTGAAGGTTTCAAACTAGCCTTCCCGGATAGGTTTGTGCAGATGGGTGTGTCTGAACAGTCTCTAGCGGCTATTGCGGCTGGCATGGCGCTGCAGGGCAAGATCCCGTTTATTGCTAGCTATGCCTGCTTCTCCCCTGGCCGCAACTGGGAACAGATCAGAACCACCGCCTGTTTACAAGATGTAAACGTAAAAATTGCCGGCGCCCACTCTGGCGTATCTGTTGGCCCAGACGGCGCTACCCACCAGATGGTGGAGGACATTGCCATCATGCGCGTTCTGCCAAACATGACTGTACTCGTGCCGTGCGATGCCGTAGAAACACGTAAAGCCGTAGTCGCCGCAATTAATCACCCTGGACCAGTCTACATACGTTTCGGCCGAGAAAAATCTCCAGTCTTCACCACGGAAAAAACTCCGTTTGAAATAGGTAAAGCGGATATTTATAAAAACGGTGACGATGTAGCTATTTTAGCCTGCGGTCCCCTGCTGTACGAAGCCTTGCTAGCGGCCAAAGAGCTGGAAAGCAAAGGAATACAGGCTAGAGTCATAAACATGGTCAGCGTTAAACCACTGGATGAAGCTACCGTCATAGCGGCAGCCAAAGACTGCGGAGCGATTGTAACCGTAGAAGAGGCGCAGGCTGCCGGCGGACTTGGCGGTGCTGTATGTGAACTCCTAGCAAAAACTTGCCCTGTACCCGTAGAACGCGTGGGCATGGAAGATACATTTGGTCAGTCCGGTGAACCGAGGGAGTTACTCGAACATTACAAACTGACCGCGCCGTGGATAGCCAAAGCGGCGCTCAAAGTGCTCAAACTGAAAAAGCACGCTACCGCCAAAAGATAGAGGAAGGTAAAAAATGGGCAAAATTACCCCGCCGTGCTACGCTCCTAGTAAATATGCTAGTTAGACTAAACAAGTTCATGGTTGAGCAGGGTGTTTGTTCCAGACGTGAAGCCGACCGCCTGATTGAGGCCGGAAAGATCACTATAAACGGCCGGAAAGCGGTCATGGGAGAAAAGGTAGAAGGAACTGAAGAAATTGTGGTGGACGGCAAAAAAGTGGACACTTCGCCCAAAGAAAAGGTCTATTTAGCCTATAACAAACCGGTCGGTATTATCTGTACGGCTGATCCTGAAGCTCAGGATAATATAGTCGAGGCCGTTCACTACCCGGAGCGAATTTTTCATATTGGTCGCCTAGACGTCGCCTCGTCTGGCCTTATTTTACTGACTAATGACGGCTCCATTGTTAACAAAATCCTGCGAGCTGAAGGTGAACACGAAAAAGAATACATAGTAACAGTCGACAAAAAAATCACTCCTGACTTCATGCAAAAAATGAAGAAAGGCGTGCAGCTGGAAGATGGCCGGACCCTACCAGCTGAACTGGATGAACGTACAGAAAATACTTTTGCTATCACTATTGTAGAAGGCCGAAACCGCCAAATCCGCCGAATGTGCGAAACGCTTGGCTATCAAGTTATCGGCCTCACTCGCGTTCGTATCATGCACATTAAACTCGGAGACCTACAGGTTGGTGAATGGCGCCATTTAACAAAAGAGGAAGAAACTACTCTCTGGAAAGGCTTAGAAGAAGTTGGCCCAGATACAAAGTAATATGTGGACCATCCTTCAGCTGATACTTTTGGTCATAGTCATTTCAGCGGCCATTGCCGGCGCTTCAGCCGCTCCTTGGCTGCCTACCAAACCAAAAGACAGAGCACACCTGCTTGATCAGTTGAAACTTGAACCTGGGCAAAAAATAGTTGATCTAGGCTGTGGCGATGGCTCAATGCTCTTTGCTGTAGCTCGAAAATTTCCTGGGGTCATTTGCGTTGGCTATGACATCTCTCTCCTCCCCCTCGTGTTTGGCTGGATTAGAAAGCTGTTATTTTTCAAAAAGTACCGCCACGTGCATATAAAATTTGGTAACTTGTTTAAACAGTCTGTAACTGACGCTGATTTAGTTTTTATCTTCTTATTGTCCAAGAGTTACCCAAGACTACTGGAGATTCTTAAGCGAGACCTGAAAGATACAGCCCAAGTTATAGTCGAGGCCTGGCCGTTCCCGCATCACACACCGGTCAAAACTTTGAAAGAAGAAAAACTACTGTCCATTTTTATCTATACCGGGAAGAGTCTACGTCATGTAGAATAGGGTAATAAAAGGTAAGAAAGGGTTATAAAGGGTTTCTGATAACCCTCTATTACCCTCTACAACCCTCTATTACCCTTAATTGCTATGTTAGATCTCATCTCAGTTGGTGACGTTAAATTGGATACTTTTATTGTTATCCATGACGCGAGCGTGAAATGTGAGTTAAAGATGCCAGAATGCAAACTCTGCATTAATTACGGCGAAAAAATTCCAGTAGATGCCTTTGTTACCCAAATTGCTGGCAGTGCACCTAACGTGGCTATCGGACTCGCCAAAATGGGCCTAGACACCAGCGTCTTGAGTCATATGGGCGAGGACGAGGTGTATGAACAAACCGTGCACTTCTTAAAGAAAAATAAAGTGAGCTCCTCTCTAATTAAAACTAAAAAAGGCGTGCGCTCTAGTGCGGCTGTAGTTTTAAACTTTAAGGGCGAATCCACTCAACTAGTGGACTTTGTCCCCCAGGAGTATCACCTGCCTAGCAAAATCCCAGCCACTAAGTTCCTCCATATTTGCGAGCTGGGCGATGGTTACGAACAGCTGTATAAGGACGCGCTAGTCCAGGCCAAAAAAGGCGTCAGAATAAGCTTGAATCCTGGCTCAATCCAAATTAAGGAGAAAAAGCGCGAGCTTTTTGATTTGATTGCGGTCTGTGAGGTGTTATTTCTAAACATGAGTGAGGCCCATGCCCTCCTGGACAGACCAGACGACGCTATTCACGGAATTATCTCCAGACTAAAAGCACTAGGGCCAAAGTACGTAGTTGTGACAGATGGCGCCCGAGGTGCGTATGCCTATGACGGCGAGCAGTTAGACGTAGTTCCAGCCTTCCCGGCTAGTATGAAAGAAGCCACTGGCGCTGGTGACGCCTTTGCTACCGGCTTTTTAGGTGCGCTCATTAAAGGTAAACCGCACCGCGAGGCCTTACGGTGGGGTTCAATCAACTCTGCCTCAGTAATTGAGTGCGTTGGTCCGACGCTTGGTCTCTTATCGCACACGGAAATTGGCAAATTGCTCAAATCGCATCCAAGTTA
>CAYGEQ010000004.1:0-12311 GCA_964348985.1 uncultured Gammaproteobacteria bacterium
CCTCCCGCCGATGGCTCGGGGGAGGGGGTCACGCCAAAGAGTTTAGCGGGTCTAGCTGGTTTCGTTTGATCTCAGGGTGATACGCTCGAACATGGCGTTGCCCTGGTAGTGGGAGAACTGGTATTTCGTGTCTAGGTCGCGTGTGACCGTGAACGGTTCCTGGAAGCACAGCGAGGAGCACAGCGCCTGGGTGGCGGCGTAGATGCCCCAGCTCACGAAATGTTTACTGACCAGCGGCAGTTTCTTCTGCGTGTTAATGGCTAGCTGGTGCATGTGCGTGGCTTTTTCCCATTGGCTAGTGTGCCAGATGACGTGACGCCTCTCCGTATCACATTCATCCAGGAGTGCGTCCAGGAAGGCCATGACCACTGGGGAGAGCCAGAAGCCGTCCTTGGCCAGTGCCCTGACGTATCCTTCCGGATTTGGCCACTGCCCACCGCTGACCGGCCTAGCCTGAGACCTAGCCAGGAGTGATTGGTTAAACAGCACCTCGAAGAATTCGATGTTAGACCACGCTGAATGGCCTTTTTGCGTTGCGTTTTCCTGGTCTTTCAGCAGATCCGCGAGCGTGAACATTTTGGTCATCTGATCTCCTAGTAGCGACAGTAAACTAGGCTAAATTAACAAAAAGGTCAATCAAAAACACCCTCTCATGAAGAGAAGGTGGTTTTGGTGACCTCACCGGGAGTCGAACCCGGGTTACAGGCTTGAAAAGCCCGTGTCCTAACCATTAGACGATGAGGCCATGTCTAGTAAATTGCGCGGGAAGTATAGCGAAGAAGGAGAAAATGGTCAAAAAATAGAACGCCCGCTTCCTGCGTGGGGAGGCGGCATTTTTTAAAACATATAAAAAAGTAGCCCCGCCAGCCTGTGCGCAGGGGCGGGGTTAGCTACATGTCATGAGGTGGCGAGCCGCCAGTTGATCACCTGCCCGTGCTTGTAGGGCACGATTTGGTGACCGCCCGGGAGCGTGATGATCTCCGGAACCTGGTAGGGCTGGCGCGTGAGGGTGACGGCACCCTCGTTCAGCGGGTAGCCGTGCCACCGGGCGCCGAACTCGGACATGAACGCTTCCAACCGAGGGAGCGAGTGATGACGTTCGAAGAGATCGGCTATCGCGCCGAGCTCCACGGGAGCTGTGAATACGCCGGAGTTCGGCGTGGACTTGAGCTTGTCAGGAAGGAGGTGCGGGGCGTTGTCTGACCCGTAGAAGAACCGCGGGTGGCCGTTCATGACCACCTGGAGGATGGCTTCTATATCCTCTGGCTCCTTGGGGTAGGGCATGCACTTCAAATGGTTGTCATGGTCCGCGTCGTCCACGGTGACTTCCATGTGGTGCGGGGTAACGGTGGCACAGATGCCTTCGTCGCCCTTTACCACTAACTCCACCAGCTCCTTGATGTCGATATGCTCGACGCACGTCTTCAGGTCTGGGAATTCATTCAGAATGTCCTCGAACACCGGGACGAAGAGCTTGGACCGGAGCGCCATGGGCACTTCTTGTCCGTCCTTCACCGGTACCTCCGCGTGGACGAGCCAGGCCTTCTGACGGTCACGCGTGATGCGCAGGCAGTCACGGTAGAGCGGTGCCTGGCGGTCAAAGATGCCGTGCGCGGAGTTGGTCGTGCCGTTCGCTGGCATGTCTTTTACGCCGTACGCACCGGCGTTGAACGCTGCCTCGAGCATGGCCGGGGTGGTGTTGTGCGAGAGCATCACTACCATGAGCGGTTGGAAGTCATGGAAGCCGTTGGCCGCCGCCGCCTCGCGGATATCCGCCTCGTACGAAACCATCTGTTCCGCGGTCAGGATTGGCTCTGGCAGGTTGCCCATGGCGTTGGACCGGGCGAACTGGCTTGCGATGTAGCGAACCGTCGGTTCGAACCGGGGGTCTCCTTTGTGTCGAAAGTGATTATGCCAGTTGTCTGGCTGCCGCATGGTGAGGTAGCCGTTTTCGATCTGCATGAACGATCCTTCAGGCCGTTTTGGCCATGTGAGTGTGCGCGTACTGAATGATCCTCTGGACTTCCCAGGGAGCGTGGTTGGCCACGGTGCCCCAGAAGAGGGAGTCCGCGCCGGCGTCATAGACTTCTTTGGCGTCAGCTGCGGAGAAGATGCCTCCTCCACCGTTGATGTGCTTGGTGAAGCCCTGGGCACGGTAGTGCTTAATGCGAGCTTTCACGAGCGGCCGCAGGTACGGGCCAGAAAGTCCGCCGTCCACCCCGAACCGCGCCTTGAGAGGCGAGGTCTGGCCGCCGAAGATCTTCTCCCACGGAATATCATTCGGGAACTTCCCGAAGGGCACGCTGTTGGTGGTGCAGAGTCCGCTGAAGGCGGGGTGGTCATGGATAGCCATGAACGGTTCCCACGGCAGGTCCACACTTTCCTTGAAGACTGCGGGAATCCCGAGCTCCTGCAGGATGTCCAGTGTCATATAGAGCTTGCCCGCCAATTTTGCCAGGTCCACGCCTGCGTTTGGGCAGGAGACGTTGAACTGGATGGCGATCTTGCACTTGAACCCTTTGAGGTGGGAGATGAGGATCCGCACGAACGCCTCTACTTCCTTCACGTACTCATCCATATCGCTCTTGAGCGGCATGAAGGAGATCATGAAGTTGTCCGTGCGTTCCTGGAGAATGCCCCGATCCAGGATGTCCTCAATTCCGGGGTTGCTGAGACCCCAGGCGTTCAGCATGCTCTTGTGCAGTGGCTTCCACACCACTGAACGCGGGAGCATTTCCACCGGGCGGAGTGTATCCGTCCGGAAAGGCGTGTTGCCGCGCTTGAAGCGCAGGGTGAACGTCTTGGTGACGAAGGTGGAGCCTGCCGGGTTGTACCCGAAGCCCCGGAGAATGGGGGTATGGGCATAGCCCGTACCGTCCATTCCGCGGATGCCGGCCGCATCCCACACCGGACCAAAGGTCTTGAGTATCGGATCGTTTTTCTGTGCAACCAAAGAACACCTCCTGGGGGCGGAGTCTATAGCATCTTTGCAGTCGCTTCAACCGCCGCGCGGGCGTAGGGGAGAATACGGGCAGGAATTTGATCTGGTTCTATGTCTGGACCCAAGATGCCCAGACCGATTGGTTTCATAAACTCGAGCTGGAGTTGGATGACGGCGTCCATGACGGACTGGCCCATGACAAAGCCATGTTTAGTGCCGCCCTTTTCAATAATGCCAAGCGTGACTGCGCCGTGAACATCTGGGCGCATCAGTAAACGCTTCAGGGCGAGGGGCTTTTCGACTGATCCCGGCACCCAGACTTCCTCCACAATGGTGAGACCTGACTCAACGGCAGTTTTTCTGGCTTCTTCAAGCATCATGGTGACTTCTTTGGTGTGAAAGGAGCCGAGGACGATAGCGATGTTGGGCATATGGAGAGAGGGTAATAAAGGGGAAGAAAGGGTTATAAAGGGTTTTGAACTCTTTCGATGGTGTCCACGATGGTTCGGGTTTGCTGATCTACCTCTAGGTTTATGAGGTCGCCGACCTGCGCTGATCCGAATGTGGTTCTGGCCAGTGTCTCAGGGATGAGGGAAACTGAAAAAGTGAATCTTCGACCAGAATGCTCCTGAAAATTTGGAGTCGGATTACCTCCTAACAAATTTTCATGAACATTCTGGTCTTCGATGACCGTTAGACTTACTCCATGGAGTGCGATGAAGCCTTTGGAGAAGATGTATTTGGAAAGTCTAGCGGGGGGTTCCAGGGTGATGGTGACGTTGTTTTCGGTTTTTGTGATGTCGAGGATCCTGGCGGTGCCGTGGACGTGGCCGGAGACAATGTGGCCACCTACTTCGTCTCCGACTTTAAGGGAGCGCTCGACGTTGACCGTGTCACCGAGCCTGAGCGCGCCGAGCGTGGTCAGCTGGAGCGTCTCGTCCATCACATCAAAAGAAATGCTACCCCCTGTGGCCTCGGGGTGGATGCTGGTGGCGGTCAGACAAACGCCGTTAATGGCCACGCTGGCGCCAAGCTTCAGACCTTCGACCATCTCCGGAGAGACCTCGACAGTAAAAGTGACGAGACCGGGTTTGGTGTCGACACTTTTCACGGTTCCTATGGTTTGGATTATTCCTGTAAACACAGTCTGACTTTTTTTACGTCCTGTTTAATTTTATCCCGCATCTGCTCGACTGAAATCAGCGGGTCAATGTCACTGACTTTATCCAGGATTTCCACGGTGATGGTTTGGCCGTAAAGATTGCCGGAGAAGTCTAGTAGGTGTGCTTCAAGCTTGTCTTTAACTGCTCCGTAACAGATAACGGCGCCGTATGTTTTGTCGGCTACCATGACCTTACCGGAATAAATGCCGGGTCTGAACCAGCCACCCACGGTGATGTTAGCGGTGGGGAGTCCGTATATTGGGCCGGCCTCGCCTAGGCCTTTTTGTACTATTCCGGAGACTGTCATACGCACCTAGACTAGCATCTAGTGTTAAGTTTGATAAGATGGCCGACATATATGCTAAAAATCATTGTCGCCTCAACCAATCCAGTCAAAATAAACGCCGCTCAGCTGGGTTTTGCCTCCATGTTTCCTCATGAGGAGTTTGAGGTACAGGGTGTGTCTGCTCAGTCTGGTGTGTCTGACCAGCCGGTGGGGGATGAAGAGACTTTAGCTGGAGCCGTTAACCGGGTAACGGCCGCTAGGGAGATGGGCGAGGCTGATTACTATTTAAGCGTGGAGGGTGGTATTGAATATGTTAATGACGAGGTGCAGGTTTTCGCTTGGATTGTAGTCAGTGACCGGACCGGGAAGACTAGTAAGGGAAGAACTGGCGTATTTTTATTGCCCAAGAAGATTGTGGAATACTTACGAGCTGGGGATGAACTGGGTACAGCCGTGGATAAGGTTTTTGATGAAAAAAATTCCAAACAGAAAGGCGGTTCAGTCGGTATTCTTACTGGGAATACCATTGACCGAACCGCCTATTACCATCACGCTATTATTTTAGCGCTGGTGCCTTTCAAGAACCCAGAACTTTATTAGCTCAGTCTCTGTTCGACTGCGCTCCAGTTTACATTCGCTAAGAACGCTTTAATGTAATCACCTTTTTGGGCGGGAACGTAATCAACCATGAAGGCGTGTTCCCACATGTCCATAGCCAGGATAACGTCTGTGCCGGCCAGGTGGCCAAGCTCGTGGTCGCTAGCCCAGATGAGGCGGAGAGCATCCACCTTGGTGTCGCGGACAAGTAGAACCCAGCCGATTCCGCGCATGAGACCAACTCCCGCAAGTTCGCCCATGAACTTTTCGACCGAACCGTATTGTTTCTCAAGGGCGGTCTTTAGTGCACCATCCGCTATCACGCCATCACCGCCGAGGGCTTCAAAGTAAAGCTCATGTAGACGCATGCCGTTAAATTCGAAAGCATAGCGGCGAGTAAGCTCAGACAGGGCGAGGGCATTTTTCTCCGAATCAGTCTTTAGCTCGTCGATTTTAGCTTCTAGAGCGTTTACGTTCTTTACGTAGCCAGCGTAGAGCTTCAAGTGGACGTCAATCTGCTTAGCGGAAAGACCTTTGAGCTCGGGGAGGGAGAAAGATTGTTCGGTGTACATAGAGAAGGGGTTATAAAGGGTAATAGAGGGTTATAGAGGGTTGAAGAGCTGACAAAAAGCTGGGGTTACTTTACTATAGGTTCATTCGTGTCACAACGAGATTATGCGCATATTAGGGATTGAGACAAGTTGCGATGAAACCGCCGTATCAGTGGTGGAAGGTTCGGGCGAAAAGCTGACGGTTGTTTTGTCATTTGTGCGTAGCCAAATTGATATTCATGAAGCGTACGGGGGAGTGGTGCCGGAAGTGGCTGCGCGCGAGCACTTACAGATGCTGTTTCCCATGCTTCACAAGGCCGTAAATCCGTCTGGAGAGGGGATTGATGCTATTGCGGTAACTACGGGCCCTGGCTTGGCCCCAGCACTACGCGTGGGGTCTGAAGCGGCCAAAGCGCTAGCTTATGCTTGGGGCAAGCCGATTGTGCCGGTATGTCATTTAGAGGGGCATATTTATGCGGCGTGGCTTGCTCGAGGCGATGAAGGCGTGGCTAGCCACGCCCGTACACCGAGCTTTCCGGCTTTGTGTTTGGTGGTTTCCGGCGGGCATACGGAGTTGGTTCTTATGAAGGGTCATGGGGAGTTCGAAAGACTCGGGGAAACGCTCGACGACGCTGCGGGGGAGGCTTTTGATAAAGTGGCGAAGATGCTAGGACTTGGGTATCCCGGTGGACCGAAAGTTGCTCAGTTGGCAGCCGATGGAGATCCGAAAGCGTTCGATTTCCCTCGAGCCCTGTTAAATAGTGGGAATCTTAATTTTAGTTTTTCTGGATTGAAGACTTCCGTGCTTTATGTTCTTCGAGAAAAAGAAACGCAGATTAATGATGAGAAATTCCGTGCAGATATTTGTGCATCTTTTCAGGAAGCGGTGGTCGACATTCTTGCTAAGAAGACGTTGACAGCTATTAATAAGCACAAGCCAGCCTCATTAATTCTTGCGGGTGGTGTAGCGGCTAATTTGGCACTTCGTGATCGCTTGACTGAGCTCGCCAAAGAAACTGAAGTAGCTTTGTTTTTGCCGCCTTTTGAGTATTCCCTAGATAACGCGGCGATGATTGCGGCGGCCGGTTATTTTCGTGCTCAAGCTGGGAAGTTTGCTGATCCGCTAAAAGTTAAAGTAGATCCAAACATGGATATCGTATGATCACTCATTCTGCCGAAGAAACAAAAGCCATAGCTGCAGACCTAGCTAAGACGCTGAAAGGCGGGGAGGTGATAGCTTTGATTGGAGACTTGGGGGCGGGGAAGACCACCTTTGCCCAAGGCTTAGTGGCTGCCCTTGGCAGCACGGCCAGAGTGAAGTCTCCGACGTTTACCGTGATGAACGAATATCAGATTGATTCGCCGAGTACAGAAATTACTCGGGTAGTTCATGTTGATTTTTATAGGTTTTCTGATGAGAAGGAACTGGGCGCGCTGTCACTTGAAGACGAACGCAGGTCTGATACGGTAATTTTGGCTGAGTGGCCGAATATCTTTAAAAATGATGTGCTCAAGCCTGATGTGACGGTGACTTTTGCACACGTTGGGGGAGATGAAAGGCGGATTGAGGTAAGATAGCGCCATATGATGAGAGGACGAGGGGAGGGTGGGCGTGAAAGCTATTTTGGTAGAGAACTTGAGACAGATATATTTGGTAAGCCGAAGTTCGCCACTGAATATTCTGCGGCTTTGAAAAGATACGCTAGGGATAGTAAAAACGGGTTTTTACCATACGAGGTAGCTCAGCAGCTTATCCGTGAGTTTTATTTGGATGATCCAACCGACCCAAGCAAGGAGTTCGCTAAAGATTTACGGCTAGAGGTGTGTGAGCGTTTTGAACTGGATGATGATGAGGCTGACGCTGTAAAATTTTATTCCGCCGTCGGTACGCCACTGGATCTATTTCATGGTGTAGATGCGTGGATGGAGATAGATTTGGGCGATGATCGGCGGGGTAGGTTCCATGTCGAGGTGACTTTGGATGCAACTTTAAATGCGAGTAAGTTACGCGAAGGTCATAAGGCTGATGTGATTGTCGGAGATGTACCTGCGCCGGACTCTAAAGATTACTTGGACTGGGTTAATCGGTCGGCCGAAGAAATTTACGAGCTGTTGTCTTCCAGGCTGCGTAACGAAATAACGCGCCGAGGTGGGGCACAGGCTAAGTAGCCATTTTTCTTGACATTTTACGTGGAAAGGGGTATTCTTTTTGGTTCCATGGAGGAAGAATGTCCATGAATTGCATGGCTTGCGGAGAGGCTTGTGAGTCACCAAGTCGGTTCGCCTCTGCGACGGCCAGGGTGTTGTGCAATGTGTGTGTTCATCCGGCTGAAACTCGCACATACTGTGCGGGTTGTAAGAGCCGGTTGACGCTCACGCCTGATCAGGTCAGGGAGCTGCTCGAGCTGTTCGCGACCAGCCTGGAGATCCCCTCGGGTTCGGTTATGGTCTACACCAAGTATTGTCCGCTGTGCCGGACCAGTCAGCCTGAAACCTTCCACCAGAAGGTCTTCAGCATCCAGTGTCTCAGCGAATGACCGGCTATCCCGTGGGGGAGGCCGGTCGCCTTTTTTTAACTAAATTTTAGTAGAGTAGAGCCGACTATGGCTGCGGTTTCCGCTCGAAATACTAGGTTTCCGAACGTGACTAGATGGGCGCCGGCAGAACGTAAGGCGGTGATTTCTTCGTCCGTAAAGCCGCCTTCTGGGCCGACGAATAAAGCTACTGCACTAGTTTTGTGAATTTTTGGCAGCGTGGTACCACCGGTTTCATGCATGGCTACGCGGACCATGTCTTCAGTGTGCCCAATAGCTGTGCCAAAGGACATTGGGTCAGTGAGGGTAGGGAGCGTGAACCGGCCAGACTGTTCGCTAGCTTCTCTAATAATGAGATTGAGCCTGGCTGCGTTTTCTTTAGGGCGCTTAATGGTGCGGTCAGTCACAATGGGAATGAACTCGGTTACGCCTATTTCCGTACACTTTTCCAGCATCCACTCGAAAGTGTCCCGCTTAGTGATGGCGGCGCAAACGGTAATTTTAGGTGAGAGTGGTTTGCCAACAATCGACCCAGCAATCACGCCCATGACAGCCGAGCGGGTAATTTCTGTGATTCGGCATTCAAGTTCAGTATTGTCATTAGTCAGCAGGGAAATTTGGTCGCCCGCTTTCATCCTTAAGACCGCGACGATCTGTTTGTGGAGCGGACCCGCTGGAATACAAAAAGCCTCGGCAGAGGCGGCAATCCATTCAGGAGGTACAAAAAACCTAGCTGTTCTCATAAGTCATCCATCAGGTGTCGGGTTTCAGGTTATGGAGCCGGAACAAAGAATCCAATTCAGAATAGTCACAGTCCTTAACCTGACACCTGAAACCTGGTGGTTCAGTTTATAGACCTACGATTCTTTTCACTTCGTCCACGGATGTTAATCCCTCAGAAGCTTTTAGTAAACCGTCTTGGGCCATGGTGACCATGCCCTGCTTTTGGGCGATATCACGCATAGCGTATTCTGAAATACTGCCACCTAAAATGGCCTTTTCAATTTCCGCGTCTTTGATGAGGATTTCGTAGGCGCCTACTCGGCCTTTATAGCCAGTGTTATTGCACTTGTCGCAGCCTTTGGGGCCGTGGAATTGGAGTTTGGTGAGATCAACTGCAGGTTCGCCGGAAGTAGGAGAAATGGTGGTGAGGTGCTTGGTGACTTCGGCTAGCAATTCTGGTTCTAGGGTGACTGGTTGTTTGCACTCCTGACAGAGTTTGCGTAAGAGCCGCTGACCCATGATGGCGTTAATGGCTGGAGCTAAGAGGTGAGGAGCTACGCCCATGGACATGAAGCGCGGAACGGCACCAGCGGCGTCGTTCGTATGGATGGTGGAAAGCAGCATGTGACCGGTCAAAGCTGCCTGAATAGCAATTTCAGCTGTTTCTAGGTCACGGATTTCACCCACCATGACCACGTCTGGGTCTTGGCGAAGAATAGAGCGTAAGCCTTTAGCGAAGGTGTAGTCTTTTTTGGAGTCAATTTGTGACTGGTTCAGACCCTCGACCTTATATTCAACTGGATCTTCAAGAGTGATGATTTTGGCATCCGCGGTGTTCAGGCGCTTCAAAATGGCGTACAGGGTAGTGGTTTTACCGGAACCAGTTGGACCTGTCGTGATAATCATGCCGTTCGGGCGCTCCACTTCCTTCAAAATCTTCTTTAAGGCCGGTGGGCGGAAGCCGAGCTTCTCAAAATCTAGCATGATGGTGTCTGGGTTCAGCAGACGCATAACCACAGACTCGCCGTACGCGGTTGGAATGGTAGAAAGGCGGACATCGATCTTCTTGTTCTTCTGGAAAATGGTGAAGCGTCCGTCCTGCGCCTGATCAATGACGTTAATCTTGAGCGAAGCAATTAGCTTGATACGGCTAATCAGCTTCTTCCATTGCCCACTATCTAGTTTAGCGATCTCCTGCAAGATACCGTCTACGCGGAAACGTACAGCAATGCCTGTTTCTTCAGCCTCTACGTGAATGTCAGATGAGCCGAGCTTAATAGCGGCGGCGATTACGATAGAGAGCACGGAGGTGACAGTGGCTTCCTTCACCATTTTTGCAATGGATGCGGTATCCGTCATTTCGGCGGCGTATTTGGACAGTTCGTCCTCAGTGATCTGCACGCCCTTTACGATGGTTTTAATCTGGGGTAGGGCAGCGTACAGCTTCATGGCTTGATTAAAGCTTTCCTCTGAAATCAAATACATGACGGCGTGCGTCTTGTTCCGTTCTTCCAGCGAAAACATTAATTCCTTCACCTTTGGATCGTCCGGACGCATGGTGCCAAGGCGTAGCTCCGGGCCATTGAACATGAAGACAACCGATTGTAACTCCCTAGATTGTTCTTCGGGGATTAAACCGATTGCTTCAGGGCTAACCGGAAAGCCTTTTAGGTTAATACTTTGGATCCCAAGGCTAGCGGCCATCTTCTCAGTTTCATCTTCTTTTTCACCTTTTTTAATACTGGACATCTTTTCTGCTAGCTTGGCCGAGGTTTCATCCGTATCAAAACGAATGCCTGAAGAGGGAGTGGGGGAAGGAGAGGCTTGAGAAGGTTGAGGGGCTTGAGAGGAAGGAAGAGGGGCTTCTGAAACGGAGGCGGTGACCGGGGGAGTTTTTACCTCACCTTCAACCGGCACCGGGGCAGCGGTGCGTTTTTTAAGTAGGTCAGCAATGGATGGTAGATCTCCGGGCACAGGTTATTTTTGAGCAAAGAGCCGAGCGCCGTGTGAGTGTAGACGTGGCTTGACTGGCACTTTAGCTTTTGCAAGTTTATAAACGAGTTCAGTCCAAGCAGACATGGTGAAAGTAGTCACAAAACCTGCCGTGGCAATAGTTAGAGTGATAAAAGTGACTACTAGGCTTAGGCTGACGGCGCTAACGGCTGGGAGTGAACCGGTGCTGAGTGCTAGTCCAAAAAGGAACAGGAAGGGCACGGACATAACAATTACTCCCAGTATATAGGCTACGGTCATGAGGAAGTTTAAGCCAAAGAGCACGGCCGACATTTCCAGTGACACGGCTACGTGGTTAGAAAACATTTTCCAAGCATCATCAATGGCGTCTACTAAGCCGTCATTCGCTTTGGCCACATGAATAAGTGAAAAAACCTCCATGATGTTCAAGGCAAAGACCAGGGCAACTACAGAGAAGGCAAAGATAAAGCCAAAGAACGCATCTGCCAGCACCTCTGAAGCATTTAAGTTACGTAACAGGAGAGCTCCGACTAAGAGCGAGTTAACTATTAATAACTTAAAGAAGATGTTTAGGACGAATAACCTAACAATCCTTGGGCGCTCGGCTTCATTGAGGATGGCGCGGAAGGCGAGGGGTTGTTTTTGTTGAGCTGCTCTATGAATAGCTCTCAATATAACGTGTTGAGCGGTGGTAATGAACCAAACCAGAAAACAAATGACTATTGAGAATAGGAAAAATGAGGCGATGGCCGTTTGTGGAGTAGCGGCCACTAAATAACCAAAATAAATCTGTAAAAAAGAGATAAAACTAAAAGCCCCCCCACCAGTTTCTTGAAAGGACAGCGCGCCATTTCCTTGGGCCAGGATGTCATTTAACACAGTGCCCGTGCCCGCTATTCCCGCTACAGCCGCAATAGGCCAAAGCTCCTTATGGAGCCAAGCCGTTTTCAGTGCACGCAAAATGATTGGCCTATAAAGAGGCTGATCGGACTTCATGCACTCCTAGTATACCGCAAAAGAAAATCCCCGGAGTAGTTCTCCGGGGAATTCTTTTTACACTGCTTTTGGTGCAAACTTCGGGGCTTTGAGGGCGGGGCCGAAGAGGCGTTCGAACTCCTCCTTCTCAACTGTTTCTTTGGTCATCAGTTCGGCGACTAGTTGATCCATCTTTGGCCTGTTCTCGGTGACCACTTTAGTGGCTGTTTCGAGAGCGGCGTTGATGAGTTTGGTGATTTCTTCGTCGATTTTTTCAGCCACCTTCTCAGAGTAGTTGCGGTTCTCGTGGAAGGACTTGCCTAAGAACGGCATGTTGTCACTTTCCCCATAGGTGCGAGGGCCTAGAGCATCACTCATGCCAAACTGGGTGACCAGATCCTTGGCGAGCGCGGTGGCCCGCTGCAAATCGTTGCTCGCGCCGGTGGTGTAGTCACCGAAGATGGTTCTCTCAGCGGCGTAACCTCCTAGCATCATGGCTAGTTCATCAATGAACTCAGCACGGGAGTGCATCTTCTTATCTTCCTGCGGAATGCTCATGGTGTAACC
>CAYGEQ010000004.1:12411-16378 GCA_964348985.1 uncultured Gammaproteobacteria bacterium
GCGCCTTCGTTCATGATGTTGCCTAGGTCGGCACCGCTCATGCCGATGGTTCGCTCAGCAATGCGTTGCAGATCAACGTCTGGGGCAAGTGGCTTCTCTTTGGCGTGAATACCGAGAATTGCTTTGCGATCTTTAAGATCTGGACGATCAAGGACAACTCGACGGTCAAAGCGACCTGGACGCAAAAGGGCGGGGTCAAGCACATCTGGGCGGTTAGTAGCGGCAATAATGATGACGCCTAGGTTAGCTTCGAATCCATCCATCTCAACGAGAATCTGGTTAAGTGTTTGCTCACGTTCATCATGACCACCGCCAAGACCTGCGCCACGCTGGCGTCCTACGGCGTCGATTTCGTCGATAAAGATAATACAAGGAGCAGCTTTCTTAGCCTTTGCGAACAAGTCGCGGACGCGGGAGGCGCCGACACCTACGAACATTTCGACGAACTCAGAACCGGAAATGTGGAAGAACGGGGCATTAGCCTCGCCAGCTACTGCGCGAGCAATAAGTGTTTTACCGGTTCCAGGAGGGCCCATGAGTAGTACGCCCTTTGGAATTTTTGCTCCGAGGTCTACGAATTTCTTCGGTGTTTTCAAGAACTCGACAATTTCTGCTAGTTCTTCTTTAGCTTCTGCGTTACCGGCTACTTCAGCAAAAGTTATTTTATTGCTTTTGCCGTTTGATTCACGGGCGTTAGACTGCCCGAAAGACATAGCTTTGTTGTTTGCCCCCTGCATCTGGCGCATGAAGAACCAGAGAGCTACCGAGAGACCAATAACAAAGAGGATAGTTGGTAAGATTGAGCGGAGGAAGGTCATCATGGCTGATGGCTCTTTCACGGCAATAGATAGGGCCGAGATTTTATCCTCCGGCACGCCTAGATTAGCGAAGAGCTCCGTGACTGAAACCCCATCTTCTTTCTTGGCAGTAAAAGCTGGTTTGTCACCCTCATAGCCGGTCAAAGTGTTCTCCGTGACATCCAGTTTTTGTACTTTGCCGTCCTTAACTAAGGTTACAAACTCTGTCATGGAGATATCCTTAGGCGTAGTTGGTTCATTGACCGAGAGAGAAGAAAAGAGAATCCCAATGGCCAATAGGAAGACGAGGAAGAAGAGGATGTTTTTTGAGAGGGGCTTCATAAGAAAGAGGGAAGAAGGTGGTAGGTGATGGGTGGTAGGTTAGAGAAAAATACCCTTTTGGTCAATAACAAAGAACGGCCCCGTGAGGGAACCGTTCTTGTTTGTCTTAGACAGCTGCGACAACTTCTTCAACTTTTTCTGCTTTGTCTGCTTTCTCAGCCTTTGGGGCGTCTTCCTTGCGGAGAGACAGGCCCAAGCGGTGCTCATGTGGTTCAATAGACACCACGCGGAACTTCATGTTCTCGCCAATCTTGGCTAGAGATGAAGGATCTTCCACCTGCTTGTCAGAGAGTTCAGAAACGTGAGCTAGGCCCTGGATGTCTTGATCAAGCTCGACAAAGAAACCGAATGGGTTAACTTTGACAATCTTGCCCTCTACCCAGTCACCTACCTTATAACGCTTAGCTACGTCCTTCCATGGATCTTCCGTGAGTTTCTTCATGGAGAGGAAGATCTTGCTGCCCTCAATACCGATGATCTCAGCGCGGACGTGGTCAGTTACCTTTAGTACATCACGTGGGTGATCAATGCGCTGCCAAGCAATTTCTGAGATGTGGACCAAGCCCTCAAGAGGCACGTCCGTACCAGTTGGGTAGAACTTCACGAAGGCTCCGAAATCAGCTACAGCCGATACGTCACCAGCAATTACATCACCAACTTTGCACTGAGCGATGATGTTCTTCTGCTCATCCTCCCAAACGGCCTTTTCAGAGACAATCAGCTTGCCGTCACCTTCTTCTACGTCCAGGACCTTCACGCGGAAGTCTTGACCTACGTAGCTCTTAAGCTTTTCCAAAATCTTCTGCTTGTCGCCACCGGTGACACGTGGGTAGTGCTCTGGAGCGAGCTGGGACACTGGCAAGAAGCCCTGCACGTGACCGACCTTCACGATCAATCCGCCCTTGTTGGCATCCAGCACCTTAACGGAGATGGCGTTGCCTTCCTTAGACATGTCAGTCAAGTCAGACCAAGCACGCTTCTGACCAGCGTGACGGAAGGAGAGTTCCATTTCGCCATTCTCGTTTTCTAGGTCAACTACGGTAGCTTCTACTTCATCGCCTGACTTCAGGTTCTTGTAGATGTCGGCTTCAGCATAAAGCTCGCGGCCGCGGACTACGCCAACCATGAGGCCGTTAACGTCAATTTTGATCTGGCGACCCTTAGTAGAGAGCACTTTGCCCTTAACTAAGTCACCTTTAGTTGGCATGGAGAAATACTTTGAATCCTCCAAAAGTTTGTTCAAGGCATCGGACATAGTTATTTTCCTGACAAGGGGTTAGAGAGGGTAATAGAGGGTTAGAGAGGGTAATAAAGGGTTGAGAGTTTAGAATATTCTTTAAAGAATTTTTTCCATAACCCTATATAACCTTTTCTTATCCTTTATAACCTTATCCCTTCAGATCCGATATCAGGCGCTAAGAATAATAAGCCCCGGGATAGTAACGGAAAGAGGGGGAGACTGCAAGTTTTGGTATCATATACGTATATGTCCCACCCGCACGAGTACTTACTGCAAGAATATAAGCTTTCTATAGAAAAATTAGTGCCTTTGACTCCGCCGGAGATTATGGAGGAGGCTAAAAAGCTTTATGATGAGCTTTTGGCTAATGAATCAGCCTCTGAGCGTCAGATTATTCAGGCGCTAATCCATGTGGGCAAGAAGGAGTTTCCTTACCGTAAGGCTTATTTGGAGTTGTGTGCCGCGGACGAGGAAAAACGCTTGGAAGAGGCAGCTTTCACTAAACTTGAGCCTGAACTTACGGCCAAGATTAAGAAAGTCACTGAGCACGGTGTTCATTTGCTCGAGTACGTAAAAAGTAAACTATTTGAAACTGATCTGACGTCCGATGAGCGTCTACGGGTAGAGAACGCTATTAATGATGCTCATGATGTGGTTGGTCGGCAGTGTGACGAGCGAGCGCAGGAGAGGAAGCAGAATTTTGAGCAGTTAGTTGATTCTTGGAGAAAAGAACAGGAGCGGATCCAGGGGTTGATTGATCAATTGCGTTCTATGGCTAGCCGTGATGAACGCTGGAAGGCGGAAATTACCGGTAAGGCTGATGTGTTTGAAGAAGGCTGGTCTATAGTTGAGCGTGATCCAGTTGAAGACGAGATAGTCAAAGAAATTGAGAACTGGGCCACAGTGCTAGAGGAGGATGAAGAGCGGGAAGCGGCTGAGTAATCAGTTTTGTAAAAAAAGTGACTGGCATGCCTAGGGCGATGCCAGTCGGAGACGGTCAGCGGCTCTGAGCCGCTGATTCTGTGTTCATGATGGTGGAAAGCCTGATGGCCACCTCATGCAGCTCTCTACTGCGTTCCACCTGGTCAGGCCAGTGACGCGGGATGGCGTTCAGGCCGAGTTTGGTGCCGAGTAGCGCGCCGCAGATGGTCCCGCTTGAGATGGGGTCCCCAGTGGTGCTGACCGCCAGTCTCATGCCTTGAGCGAAGTCTTTCTCATAGCGCACGGCGCAGTAGACGGCCGTAGCCAGCGCTGAAGAGCCGTCCAGTCCATCACCTAAGACGGACGGATTTTTTTCCTCTTTTTCAGCTGCGAGTCTCAGGGCTTGGACCATGAGGTCGACGGTCACCCGGTGGCTGCGTGGGTCATCAGTCAGGAAGCGCAGGCAGTGTGTAGTCGCCATGAGGACTGTGTTCCCGGCCATGAGGCAGGAAATCATGGTGGCTAGGGCTCCGGCAGCTACCTGAGCCTCCTGGCCGCCGTGGGTCAGGGCAGCAATGTCCGCGCCGGCTTGGTAGGCGGAATACGGATCTCTGACGTAGAGGCCTACGGGATAAACGCGCGTGACCGCGTCACAGGCGTTTGAGAG
>CAYGEQ010000004.1:16478-17994 GCA_964348985.1 uncultured Gammaproteobacteria bacterium
GGCCGCACCCAGGCTATCGCCAAAGGCACCGCCGAACATACATCCAAGGGCGCGTTGGGATTCAGTAATCATTGGCTCTCCTGTCCGAGTGAGGTTAAAGAACGACCACCTAGAGTAGTTTAAAAAATATAAATTGTCCAGTTTTTACCTGTGTAGTTTGTAGTTGGTATTTAATGGCGACCATGGTAATCTACTCACGAAATATACCTATGCAGATTGCTTATAACGGACTCGGTAGTTTTACGTTTATTGCTAAACCAGCGCAGGCTGATGTGACTTTGGTGACCAACCCATTTAATAGCCCGAACACTAAATTTAAGTCTCAGGTAGCCTCACTGGTGGTTTCTAGTCATGATGGTGCAGATGCTAATAACTTTAAGGCTGTAGAGCCTGAACATCCTGAGGATCACAAAAAGGTATTTAATATCCCACATGCCGGTGAGTATGAGGTGGGGGGAGTGGCGGTGACTGGAGTGGATGCCACTAGGAAAGATGGCACGGCGCACTCAATTTATAGGTTTGATATTGAAGGCATGAAGGTGGGTTTTTTGGGTGCACTTGATAGGGCATTGACGGAGAAGGAGATTGAGAAGCTGGGGCCGATTGATATTTTAATCTTGCCAGCTGGCGGTAAGAACGTGATGACCGCCTCCATGGCGTCAGAGGTGGTAACCCAGATAGAGCCCCGGTTAGTGATTCCATCTTATGTAGATGGTGGTGATGATTACGGCACGCCAGACGCTTTTAAGCGGGAGCTTGGTTGCCCTACTGAGGAAGTTACCAAATTCAAGATTACTAAGGCCGGTTTGCCTGAGGAAGATATGAAGCTTGTTATTTTTACGAAGTAACCAAAGGTATTAGATGATGGGTGATAGGTTTAGAAACCTACACCGACCACCTATAACCTTCCCAAGTAATATGGAGGGACATAAACTCATTCTCAAGCGAAAGATACCTAAGGGCAGACAAAAACTGGCCGCAATCTTTATAGGGGCGTTTGCGGTGGTAGCGCTCATCTCTTTAGCTCAGCTGAAGACTACGTTATCAGCTAACGCTTTGGCGTCAGTGCGGGAGGATTTTGGGGTGATGCAGGGACAGATGAAAACGCAGGCTGACGCAGCTTCAGAATTAGTGAAGCCGGAGGAGCAGGTGGCGCTACCTACCCCGGAGGAAGAGGCGGTTGAAAAATTTAAGAAACTCATCCAAGATGTGCCCGTACAGGAGTGATATTTATGGCCAAAGAACCTGAAGAACAGAAGTTACAGCCAATTGGGACCATCATTAGTCAGAGCATCACGGAAGAAATGCGCCGGTGTTACCTAGATTACGCCATGAGCGTAATTGTTTCCCGTGCCTTGCCTGATGTGCGTGATGGCTTGAAGCCAGTGCACCGCCGTATTTTGTACGCCATGTGGACCATCGGCCTCCGGCCAACGGCTAGATTCCGTAAGTCCGCTAACGTGGTTGGAGAAGTGATGGCTAAGTATCACCCGCACGGTGACTCAGCTATTTATGA
>CAYGEQ010000004.1:18094-27259 GCA_964348985.1 uncultured Gammaproteobacteria bacterium
GTAGAAGGGAAGAAGGACATGAGCATGATTGTAGTGTCTGAGATTCCGTACATGGTGAACAAATCTACCTTGATTGAAAAGATCGCTGATCTTGTCCGCGAGAAGAAAATTGAGGGCATTCGTGACCTTCGCGACGAGTCTAACAAAGAGGGTGTACGTATTGTTATTGAGCTCAAGAAAGACGCGTATCCACGTAAGGTGCTCAACATGCTTTACCAGATGACGCCGCTGCAGACCTCTTTCCACTATAACGTGCTTGCGCTCGTGGACGGCATTCAGCCGCGCATCTTGAACTTGAAACAAATCCTGGAGGAACATGTTAAGCACCGCCGGGTAGTGGTTAAGCGCCGCACACAGTTTGATCTTGATAAGATTAAGGACCGCCTCCACATTTTGGATGGTTTGATTATTGCGCTTGAGAATATTGACGAGGTGATTGCGGTCATTAAGAAGTCTGCCGATAAGGACGAGGCTAGGGTGAATTTAATGAAACGCTTCAAGATGACGGAGCGTCAAGCTATTGCCATTCTGGAAATGCGTCTGCAGGCCCTGGCTAACCTTGAGCGAATCCGCGTAGAGGAAGAGCATGCTGATAAGACTAAGATCATGAAAGAACTTGAGTCTATTTTGGCTTCTGATAAGAAGATGATGAAGGTGATTACTGATGAAATTGAGGTGCTCATGAAAGAATACGGCGATGCTCGCCGGACTAAGATTATTAAGTCTGGTGTGAAGGAGTTCTCCATGGAGGACTTGATTCCAGATGTACAGACCGTGGTCCTCATGACCAAGGACGGTTACATCAAGCGCGTTTCCCCGGACAACTTCACCGTTCAAGGCCGTGGTGGCAAGGGGGTTATTGGCCTCACGACGAAAGAGGAGGATGCGGTCGAAAATATCTGGTCTACAAGCACGCATGAAGACATGATGTTCTTCACGTCCCGGGGCCGAGTGTTCCGCTTGAAGGCGTATGACATCCCCGAGGCTTCTCGAACTGCTAAGGGTCAGGCCATTGTTAACTTCTTAGAGTTGGGCCCGGGTGAAAAAGTCACAGCTGTGCTCACGGGTGACTTGAAGAAGAGCAAGGCTAAGTACATTGTCATGGTGACTAGCCGGGGAACTATTAAGAAAACTGACCTGGATGATTTTGAGAACGTCAGAAAGTCTGGACTGATTGCAATTAAGCTCAATGATGGCGATAACTTGCAGTGGGTGAAGACCTCTACCGGAAAAGATGACATTCTTTTGACCACGTTTAACGGCATGTCCATTCACTTCTCTGAGGCTGATGTCCGTGGCATGGGCCGAGTGGCTGCTGGAGTACGCGGTATTAAGCTCAAGGGCGATGATGAAGTGATTGGGATGGACGTGGTGACTCAGGACGAGCTGAAAGAAGGCCGCTTGTTCCTAAACATCATGGAAAACGGTTACGGCAAGCGTTCAGACGTGTCCGAATACACGCTTCAGAACCGTGGTGGACAGGGTATTAAGGCCGCACAGTTATCGGCCAAGACCGGTAAGCTAGTAGCCTCACACATTGTGAAAGCTAAAGACGGCCGGGACATGCTAGTTATGTCTGTTAACGGACAGATTATCCGCACGCCAGTAGATACTGTGTCTATTCTTGGTCGAGCCACTCAAGGCGTGAAAGTTATGCGCTTTAAGACGCCTTCGGACAAGGTGGCTACGGCCGCAGTAGTGGAGGGGGAGAAAGAGGGAAAGGAATAAGATAAAAAGAAGAGGGCCGGCTGCATCACTGCAGCCGGCCCTTTGAGTTGTTCTACGCGCCCATGAGCTTGCGGTTGGCCGCCACCAGAGCGTCGTAGGCCACGTTCACGTGGTCGTACGAAAACTCCTGGTTGGAGGGAGTCAGTGCCTGCTCGGCTGTGAACAGGTCCACCATGGCGCCCGCGATAGCGCCGGCGTGGGGCTTCTGCCCGTTGGTGTCCGCTTCGAGACGTCGTTCAATCCGGAGGAGCTCGCCGGCACTATCCCTCAGCTTGGACGATAGTAGTTCCAGCTCCAGTTGGAGCTTCGGTAGCGTGGTGTCACTCCAGAACTCCCGAGCGCGGGAGAGGGGGAGGGTGACCGCGTCCACGGTGTCCATGATCCGCGGAACCTGGAGGCAGGCTTCTGCCGCCAGGAGGGCTTCGCGCGTTTCGGGGAGACCGCTCATGTCATCTCGCTCCAGGGCCGTGATGGCTCGGGCGAAGTGATAGCCGGCCAGACGGAACCAGGGACGGAAGGGGAGCGGCACCACGCCCTCCAGGGCATCTCGGTAGTGGCGCCAGGCCAGAATCGCGTTTTCCTTGTTGAACACCGTGGAAGTGTCACCAAGGAGTGCACGGGAGCGGGCCGCTTGAGCCGCGATGGCTTGGAAACCAGCCGCCTCCAAGAGGAGCGACTCGATGAGCTCGCTGACCGCGTCTTTGTCCGCGTCAGCTTCCGCTTCCCAGCTGGCCAGCTTGCGCTTCAGACGCAGGGCCAGCCTCTTGGCTTTCATGAACATGAGCGGCCACCGCTCAATGTTCGGGCGCCCAAGGGAGTCATCGAGGCTGATTTCCAGGATGTACTCCCGGATTTCGGCCTTGAGTGCATCACCCGAGGTTTCGAACATGTCCGCGATGCCCATGAGCTGGACGCTGTACTTCTGTATAGCGATCTGGTCGGTCGGGTCGAGCTCGTAGCTCGCCAGAACCATGGCGTCGAGCAGGCGGTAGGCCGCCTTCACGTTCGGCAGGCTGCGGTCAGCCGCCTTGTCCGCCATCTTGGTCTGGCCACGCCGAAGGGACAGAAGTCCGTTCGGGTAGACGCTACCCACCACGACTCCATGGTCAGTGGCGAGGTTCTGTTGTTCGCGGGCCTGGTGCCACTTCAGGGTCCGGTGTTTGTCCACCATGACGGCAGATCCAACCGGCAAGAAGGGGAACGAAGGGCCCTCGAACACGAACACGTTATCCGTGACCTGACGACAGGCGGCATCACGAATGACGATGCAACCTTCTGGCTTCCAGACCTTCGTGTTCGGATTCTCGGTCACGGCGAGCTTGAGGCTCACCCGGGTCAGACGATGGTCTGCCAGGGCAGACCGGTTTTCGGTATCCATTCCATCCTCCTTTCAGTTGGTGCGGGACGCGATGATGAGTAACTCTCTGGAGGCATTCTCCACTTTAGTGTCGGTGAACTCCCCGTTGTCAGGGTCAATTTCCCTCATGGCGATGGTGAGGTGGTCTTCGAGAGACACTCGGCCAGAAGGGCTGGTGTTTGGTCGGTGCTGGTCTTGAGCCTCAAGGCTGGCCTTGAGTTCCTCAAGCGTCACCAGCATTTCCCGCCGCTTTTCGTCGGACAGTGGGTAGTTCACTCCCAGTCTCCGCTTTTCACGCAGGATTCTGAGGATCTCTAGGAATTTTACGGTCACGATACCTCCTAAAAACGGCTTATAACGTACACTTCTTGACGTTCTCCGTCAATCTTTGTACTATTCCGCCAACCTTAAAGACGCCTATGCCACTACCGTCATTCCGTTCCTCACGCTCTAAAGTTCGCCGCCGCCGGTCACATCACGCCCTTAAAGCCGTGATGACTTCAACTTGCGCCGCTTGTGGCGCTGTCACCCTGCCACACCGCGCTTGTAAGAAATGCGGTAAGTATGGTGATCGCTCGGTCAAGAAGACGGGCATGGAAGAAGTAAAGAAGGTCTTGAAGAAAGAAGCTAAAGCGCCAAAAGCAGCTAAGGTAGCTAAGTCCAAGACCGCTAAAATCAAGGAAGAAACGAAAGCCGCTGAATAAGCGGTTTTCAGTTTTAAAAGAACTTTGGTATTCTTTGTCTTGAACTATGTCTAATCGTCACCTCGCCAGAACCATGGCGATGCAAGCTCTTTACGAATGGGATTTCCGTGGCCGAGAATTATCTCGATTGCCGGAAATTATGAAGTTTGTTAAGGCTGAATTTGCGCCTGATTTTGATGATGGTGGTTATGTTGAGAAACAGGTGATGGATATTGTAGAGCGATCAGGGGAGATTGATGAGCTTTTAAATAAGTTTGCGCCTAATTGGACAGTGGATACCATGACGTTAATTGACCGCAACGTACTCAGGCTTGGCGTATATGAATTGAAGCTTGATGAATCAATCCCTTCCAAAGTAGCCATCAACGAAGCCATTGAGCTCGGAAAGACTTTTGGCGGAGACGCTTCAGGTAAATTTGTGAACGGGGTACTCGGCGCTATTTATAAAGATATTGTGGAGAGCGGAATTGTGAAGCAGATTGATATTGATATGGAGAAGAAAAAGGCGGCAGAAATTGCGGCTGTAGAGGCGCCGCTTGCGACGCCCTCGGAAACCGAAGCTGCGGAATAAATTATGGAAAAAAACATCCAGGAATTGGCCGACAAATTGGAAATCCCCTTCAAAGCAGACGGACACCTTGAGCAATCCGTTGTTCACCGTTCATACTTGAACGAGCATCCCGATTTCCCGCTTGATCATAATGAACGTCTGGAGTTTCTGGGGGACGCGGTGCTTGAGCTAGTGGTCACGGAGAGTCTTTACCTTAACCACCCTAACCCGGAAGGGGATCTGACCACTTGGCGTTCGGCGCTGGTCAATGGTGATTCGCTCGGGGCCATTGCCCAGACACTCGGTATTGAGCCGTATTTGTATTTGTCGAAGGGGGAAGAAAAGGATACTAACTCAAAGGCTCGTCGCTATATTTTAGCGAACGCCATTGAGGCGATTATTGGCGCAATATATTTGGACTTTGGTTGGGAGCAGTCTAAGATTTTTATCACTAAGAATGTCTTGTCCCACTTGCCTAATATTATAGAAAAGCGTTTGTACGCTGACCCTAAGAGCGTGTTCCAGGAAGCTTCTCAGTCTAAGCTTGGCATCACCCCAAGTTACAAGGTACTAAGTGAAACCGGTCCAGATCACGCCAAGATTTTCGTGGTTGGCGCTTTCCTTGGCAAGGACCTAGTAGCCCAGGCCGAAGGGTCTAGCAAGCAGGAGGCACAGGTAGCCGCCGCCCAAGCAGCACTTGAGACCAAAGGTTGGTAACAAAAAAATCCCCAGCCTGAGGCTTGGGGATTTTTTGGTGCGGTGTGAGGGATTCGAACCCCCGACCCTCTGCTTCGAAGGCAGATGCTCTATCCAGCTGAGCTAACACCGCAGAACCCTAGAATAATAGCAAAATTCTTGACCTCAGTCAAAGCATTTGGCATACTTTCCACCGTTATGCATCGGTAGCTCAGTTGGTAGAGCAGTAGACTCTTAATCTATTGGTCGCGGGTTCGAGTCCCGCCCGGTGCACCACAAGCCGATCCCTGTAAGGGGGTCGTTTTGTTTTCTGATATACTGTAGTTAATATGTCTCCACTTCTCTTGGTAGGTATTGTTTTGGCAGGTGTTCCGGCAGCTTTAATATTGGGGTTCGCCTCATATATCTTCATTGGCTTCGTTACGGACGACAAAGACGCTAAGGCCATCTTCCAGCTGGCGCTAGTCATTATGGGTATTGGTGTAGTCTTGATTATTGCCCATGTAGCTGGAACGGTAATCCAGGTGACGCCATAATCTAAGAGAGGGTTGTAGAGGGTAATAGTGGGTTATACAGGGTTTCTGAAAAACCTTTTATTACCCTTTCAAACCTTCTATAACCCTTGTTTATTTTCCCCCTTCAGCTAGACTGTTCCCATTATGAAGTACTCCCAACTCTTTTCGAAATCTTCTAAGAACCGACCTGGCGATGCGGATTCGGTTAATGCCAGATATTTAGTGCAGGGCGGATTTGTTCACCAGGAGATGGCTGGGGTTTATTCCTGGTTGCCACTTGGGCTCCGTGTTTTGCGGAATGTTGAGAAAATTGTGCGCGAGGAGATGAATGCCTTAGGCGGGCAGGAAATTTTGATGACCGCGCTTCAGCCTAAGGAGAACTGGCAGACCACTAATCGCTGGGATTCGGTTGATGTTCTTTTTAAGGTGCCGAGCCAGACCGGGAAGGAATACGGACTCGGCCCAACGGCTGAGGAACTTGTAACACCTCTCGTTCAAGAATTCGTAAGGTCTTATAAAGATCTTCCGCTTGCCGTTTATCAGATCCAGACCAAGTTTCGTGATGAGCTTCGTGCAAAGAGCGGTGTTTTGCGCGGTCGGGAATTCCTCATGAAGGACATGTACTCGTTCCATACGTCCGTTGAAGACTTCGAGAGCTTCTATGAGCGGGCTAAGCAGGGCTACTTGAAGGCCTACACGCGGATGGGGCTAGACGCAAAAGTAACCGAGTCATCTGGCGGATCTTTCTCGAACAAAGCTTCCCATGAGTTCCAGGTAGAAACTCCAGCCGGAGAAGATGATTTGATCTTGTGTCGAAGCTGTTCCTTTGCGCAGAATACCGAGATCGCCACGGTTAAGACAGGTGACGCTTGCCCAAGCTGTAAAGCCGAACTCGTTGCCACTAAGGGCATTGAGGTTGGCAACATTTTTGACCTGTCCGACAGATTTTCTAAAGACTTTAACTTTGTAGTGCAGGGTGAGGACGGAAAGTCCATGCCAATTCTCATGGGTTGTTACGGTATCGGCGTGTCGAGATTGGTTGGTGCTATCGTCGAGGCCTCTCACGATGATAAGGGCATCATCTGGCCTAAGTCTGTAGCGCCGTTCCAGGTCAACTTAATTTCTTTGAACGCTAAGAGCCCTGAAGTACAGAAGTCAGTGGATGAGGCGGCCGAAAAGATCTATTCGGAACTTTGGGCCAAGGGCGTTGAGGTGCTATGGGATAACCGGGAGGGCGTGGCTCCGGGCGCTAAGTTCGCAGATGCAGACTTGGTAGGCTTGCCGGTCCGGGTAGTGATTTCTGAGAAGTCATTGGCCGCCGGGGGAGCAGAATGGAAAATGCGTTCCGGTGCAGAGTCTGAGGTTGTGCCGCTCGCGACCGTGATTTCTAGCTTGAAGTAAACGAAAACAAAATACTTCGCTCTGAACTGGAGTCGGATGACCTCCTAACAGTTCTTCGCGAAGTATTTTGTTTTCTATTACTCTTAGGAGTTTGAAACTGGAGCAGCTGCCTTCATGTTCGTCTTCTTTAAGGCATCCTTGAGGCCCTTACCGGCTTTGAACTTGGGAACACGTACTTCTGGAACGCGGATCTTCTCCGTAGGGTTGCGTGGGTTTACACCCATGCGAGCGGAGCGGGTGCGGGCTGAGAAGGTGCCGAACCCAGCGATGGTTACTTCGTCACCGGCTACAAGAGCCTGCACAACGAGCTGTTCGAAGTTCTCAATGAGATCTTCGGCTAACTTTTTAGGGATATCCAAGCGCTCAGAGAGCTTAAGGGACAGTTCGGCTTTGTTCATAATGCGCTTATGTTAGCGGAGTATGAGAAAGCCGTCAAGTATTACCGGGCAAACTCGATTACTCGAGTCTCACGGATGACGGTCACTTTAACCTCACCAGGATAGGTCAGTTCGCTCTCAATCTTCTTGGCAATATCTCGGGCCAGTTCATGTGCCTTGAAGTCATCAATTTCACCTGGCTGAACAAAGACGCGGACTTCACGGCCGGCCTGGATGGCATAAGCCTTTTCTACGCCAGGGAAACCGGAGGCGGTCATTTCTAGGTTCTGCAGGCGCTGGAGGTACTCTTCTACTGAATTACGGCGCGCACCTGGGCGAGCGCCAGAGATTGCATCAGCGGCCTTTACGACTACGCCCTCGATAGTCCGTGGCTTGTCTTCGTGGTGCGCAATAGACTGGTAGCAAAGCTCTTCTGGGAAGCCGAACTTTTTCATGATGTTGTACCCAATCTGCGGGTGTGAGCCCTGCATGTCATGGTCTACAGCTTTGCCAATGTCATGGAACAGACCGCCTTTCTTAAGTGGGAAGGGATCCATGCCTAGCTCCTCGCCAATCATGCCGGAGATACGGGCGACTTCAATAGAGTGCTGGAGTACGTTTTGGCCGTAGCTGGTGCGGTACTTGAGGCGACCTAGAATGGAGACGAGCTTAGGGTCAATAGACGACACGGGAATACCGAGCTCATAGAGCGCGTCTTCACCAGCTTTCTTCATTTCTTTGGCTAGGTCGTTCTTCGATTCTTTAACTGCGTCCTCAATCTTGGCTGGCTGGATGCGGCCGTCCTTCATCAAGATTTCAAGCGCACGCTTGGCTACCTGACGGCGAACAGGGGAGAAGCCGGAGATGGTGATCATGCCCGGGGTGTCGTCGACGATGAGCTCACAGCCGGTCAAATGCTCGATAGCCTTAATGTTACGGCCTTCTTTTCCGATGATACGGCCCTTAAAGTCTTCAGAGGGGAGATCAACGAAGGTGGTAGCAGAATCAACTACCTGGCTAGAAGCAAAGCGCTGGATGACGAGCGAGAGAACTTTCCGAGCGTGGTTTTCTAACTCCTCTTCTGTGTGCTGGTCATACTTGCGGATCAAGCTCATGAGAGCGTCCTGCTTGTCTTCCTCAACGCGTTTCATGATCACCTGGAGTGCAGCTTCTTTGCCCATGCCGGCTACTTCCTCAAGCTTCAATTCTGCGGCTTGGCGAACCTCGTCAATTTTCGCTTTGGCCTGTTCAAGCTTGGCTTTATAGTCATCAAGCTGGAGCTTCCGGGTCTCAAAATCTAACAGAGTCTTATCAAAAAGCTGCTCGCGGTCAGCGAGCCTATCATGCATGCCTTTCACGTCACGTTCCTTCTCCTGCAATTCCTTCTTACCTTCCTCAATGAACGTCAATGCTCGTTCCTTAGCCTCAATGATGATTTTCTGTTCCTGTTCTTTGGCCTGTTCCAGCACTTTAGCGGCACGTGCCTCGGCGGAGTTTGTTTGATTTTTGACAATGTTCGCGCGGACCAAGTAACCCGCTGCGCTGCCAAGGATCAACCCCCCGAGAGCTAGAATTAGGGGGAGGGTCATATTTTAGTTCTTCCAGAGTCAATCTTACGCCTTGGAGGGTAACATAAAAGACGGAGTGAGGGGAAGGGTAATAGAGGGTTATAAAGGGTGAGAAAGGGTGAGAAAGGGTTAGAGAGTTGTGGCGTCGGTCACGGAATATTCCCCGATTTTGGTTCGACGGAGCGAGGAAACATACCCAGTTGTCCCTAAAAGTGTCCCCAAGTCCCGGGCCAAGGCTCGAATATAAGTACCAGAAGAGCAGAAAATAC
>CAYGEQ010000004.1:27359-31973 GCA_964348985.1 uncultured Gammaproteobacteria bacterium
GTCCCCAAGTCCCGGGCCAAGGCTCGAATATAAGTACCAGAAGAGCAGAAAATACTAACTTTAAGGGTGATTGGCCAGGTGCTTAGGTTCGGTTCCTCTAGGAGCTCGAAGGAGTGAACAGTGAGACTCCGAGGTGCAACCTCGATCGTTTGTCCTTTGCGAGCCAATTCATAGAGTTTCTTGCCCCCAACTTTGACAGCGGAGTGCATTGGGGGGATCTGGGAGATTTCGCCAGTGAGTTTGGCCATTGCTTCCTGAATTTGGGGGAGGGAAAGGGCGTGGGTGGGTGCGAGTATTGTGGGGGATTCTGGATCCAGTGTGTCCGTTGTCGCACCGATCACGAATTCTGCCTCGTACTCCTTATCCATGCCTAAATATGTCGATAACTGCTTAGTGCAGTCTCGACCAACGCCAACTATTAATAGGCCCGTAGCAAACGGGTCGAGGGTACCGGCATGGCCCACGGTTCTCTCGCCCGTGATTTTACGGACTTTATCGACTACGTCGTGCGAGGTGATACCGGCGGGCTTGTCGATTAATAGAAAAGGCATAGTTTTGGTGGCTTACTGTATTGGTCCCTGAGCGTAGGCGAAGGGTCTAGAGGTGGGTTATTGGATGGTGAGAGTATGCCAGAGTTTCAGAAAATAACGAGATCCGCCCCAGAGTGGAGCGGACCTTGGTGTTCACGGCTCGGCCATGAAATGCCTGATGATGTCGAAGGCGATGTCTTGGCAGTCGATTTCGCGAACTGTGCCGAGATCTACCCATTCTGGCGTGCCCTCGCTCGGGTCGCCTTCACTGAGTGGGCCGTCACGCTCAACCTGAGCCGTGAAGATGATCAGCTGTACGTGGTACGCGCATTGTTCAGCCTCCCCGTACATGAAGTTTTCGCGGAAGCCCCAGAAGGCGTGGTGCCTCATTTTGAGTCCAGTTTCCTCTGCGACCTCCCGGGTTAGGGCTACCTCCACGCGCTCGCCGAGCTCTATTCCACCTCCCGGTAGCCAAAGCTTCCCGTTTTTGAGGCGAATCATCAGCACTCGCTGTTCACTGATGATGATGGCGTAGGCACTCGGGCGGAACTGCAGCTGGTCGACCGGGACTTCTATGTACCCGCCTCCTGAATGAACACAACGAACGGTCTTGTTCCCCATTATTCCTCCAAATGAGTCGTGTATTTCTTATACTATTGAAGAGGAGCGGTCAACGTACTAGGATGTGTTATGTATGCCTTATAAGATAATCGTTTACGGAATGCCAGGGGCAGGGAAGGATACGCAATCTGAGCTCTTGGCTGAGATTCTTGGAGTCCCACACTTCTCCACCGGGCAGATATTGCGGGATGAGATCGCCAAGCAGAGTGAGTTGGGCCTGCTCATCAAACCGTACGTGGAGTCTGGCACCATGATTCCTAAGGGCGTGGCCACGAATATCTATAAGGAGAAACTGTTGTCCCCAGAAATTAAGACTAGTGGATATATTGTGAACGGTTATCCCAGATCAGTTGAATCGCTAAAGAACTATCTGGAATTTGATCAGCCAACGCATATTATTCATTTGGTTATTCCCGAGGAACTTGCCCGACTCAGGCTGTCTAAGCGAGCTCGGGCTGACGACACCACTGAGGTGATTGAGAAGCGTATTGCTAGTTATTATGAGATGGAGAAGGCCGCAGCCGACTATGCACGGGACTCTTCAGGCGTTGCTTTTATTGAGATTGATAGCTCCGCCACCCCTCACGAGGTGACCAAAGTGTTACTCGAACGCTTGAAATAGCTATGCCTGAACTACCAGAAGTCGAAACTATCAAGCGCCAATTACATGATCGGCTCAAGGGGCGGGTGATTTCGGCTATTGAAATTTGGAAAACGGGGAGAGAGACGCCGGTGGGGAAGAAATTCGAGAAAAAGGTGGTGGGTGGTAGGCTCGCCAAGGTTGGGAGGAGAGCGAAGCTGCTCATTTTCCAGTTTGAAGATGGAACGGCCATTATTGGGCACTTAAAGATGACTGGGAAGTTTACGTTTGTAAATAAAAATTATATTCGGCAGAAGCATGACCGAATACTTTTTGTACTCGACGGGGGAAAGGAGAGGGTAGTTTGGTCTGATGTTCGAACCTTTGGCTACTTGAAATGCGTCTCCATTGAGGGTCTTGAAGAGGCGCTCTTGAAGTACGGACCAGAGCCACTGGAGACGCCGGTTGTGGAGCTGGCCGAGAGACTTCGTGTCCCAGCTTCAAGGACTGTTAAAGCTGCGCTATTAAATCAGGAATGTATTGCTGGCGTGGGGAATATTTACGCGGACGAGGCGTGTCATCGGACGGGAATTCGGCCGACTAGACGGCTCTCAACACTCACGCAAAAAGAGCGAGTGACGCTTATAAAAGAAGTGCAGAAAATTTTGTTGAAGTCGATTGAACTGAATGGGACCACGGCTAACGACTATAAAGATACAAATGGTGCTCAAGGTAGTTTTTCGGCTTTGTTAAAAGTTTATGGCCGGGAACATGAACCATGTAAGAAATGTAAGGTGCCCATTAAGAAGATAGTTTTGGCTGGGCGGGGCACGCATTATTGCCCGACTTGTCAGAAGTAGCCCATAAAACACAACACGGCCCCGGTGAACAGGGCCGTGTACGGTGTTGTCTGGCTGGTCACTTGTGAGAGTCCTGGCTGGGTCCATGCCGGCGGACGAACTGACGTAGGAGATCGGAAACAGCGTTTTGGATCTCCATGATGCCAGTTGAGGCTCGCCGGCGGAGGAAGCCGCTTTGTACTGTTTGACTGACCACCTGATCAGTTAACCAGTCCTGAACACCGTGTGGTGTTTCCTGTGGGCCGGACTCGAGCGTGATCTCGTCCGTACCAGGATCATCGGCGTCGTACCCGTAGCACACGTCGATCATCCTTACGGTGGCGGCGTTTTGTTCCGGGTTCACGATGAGCGTGCACGCATACCGGCCGCCGCCGGCCGTGAACCGCTCTACTGCGGGTTCGCTGTCGGGGTGATTTGGCATGGTGCCTCCTTTTGGTGGTTCCACCTTAACCTTAGCGAAAAATCAAGTATAATGCAACAAGCAGTTGATTTAGTAGTTTGAGCCATCAGGTGTCAGGTTTCAGGTTATGGAACCTGAACAAAGAACCCAATTCAGTAAGTCACATTCCTTAACCTGACACCTGAAACCTGGTGGTTTAGAAAGATATGCCTCATGGTCACTACATGCGCGGAACTAGGTTAGATTATCTAATGGCTATAGGCCTAATTATAGTGACCGTGATTGTGATAATGCTGGCGGTTAATCCCATTAGATCTTTAGCTATAGCTAGGGATCAACACCGTAGTGATGATGTCCGCAAAATCATGACTTCTGTCTTAACCTTGTCTCAGGTCAAAAGTGAGAAGTATGACGCTTTACTCCGTCGTCTCAAGGCCAGTGAAGGCACTAGGTTTCTACTAGGAACAGGTACCTCCTGCGCTGGCGACTGGGGGAGGTTCTGTGGAGATGCTAGTGTTTCAGACCAGTGTCTCCCGCCAGAAGAGATTTTTAACACGCCAGAAGACGCCCCCAGTGACCCCTCACGTTCCATTTTTGGCCTCTTTGGCACCGGCTACTACATCACCGCTCATGATGACATGATCCAAGTAGGCTCTTGTGGGGCGGATACCGGGATTATTCAGTTGGAGACTTTTGCGCCATAGCGCCACTAAGTTTGGCTAATATCATTGACAAAATGATATTTTTTTGTTTCAATAATACGGTTTTGAGGCTGCCAATGCAGGCGGTTCTCAGACAAAGGAGGTTGACCATGTCTAACAGCATGCTCGACGGAATCTCTCTGGCCGCAGTGGCCGGACTGTTCGCAGACCTGAATTCCAAGCTCACGGGTGCCGATGGCCAGGAATGGCTGACCGGCCTCAAGAAGTTCCTCCGCAAGGAGAACCCGTGGCCCGAGGCGAAGCCCGCCGAATCAGGGCCTGAGTCCACCCCTCCGGAGTCAATGTGGCGGTGGGTGTCGTACACGGCCATTGAGGTGAACCTCGACGCTCCTCTGAGGTTGCCACTTTGCGGTACCGTGGTGGAGTGGACCCTGCCCGGCAAGACCGGTTGGGTACGGATCGAGAAGAAGGGCGATAAGCTCTTCCAGGATGGGGCGGAAATCATTCTCCATCTGGACGCTGACCAGAAGGACGGCAAGAGCATTCTAGGCAGTAAACTCCTTGGAAAGCTTAGGGGCCTTCCGGGGCACATGCACCCGAACGTGATGGACGCCCTTATGGAGCACGTTCGTCTGATCCCGGAAAGCTGGAAGAAGGAGGGGAAATGGATCCTCCCCTGGCGCGTAGGTTTTCGTGGTGAGTTCGGCCTCTATGTTCGTTTCTTCGCCTGGCGTGATGAGCACTGGCGGGTCGGCATCACCAGCCTCGAAGGGTTTAACGACCATGAGCAGGCTGCGGTTTCCGCGAGTTAGGGATAAGCCTCGATTGATGGACTCCGCGCGACGTTGCGTGGGGTCCATCTTAATTTTTAGGAAAATACACAACTTCTTTGACTATTGGGAGCATTTCCCGTATCCTTTCGCCATGAATATTTCAGAGCTCGCGCGACGCCTACGGGTGT
>CAYGEQ010000005.1:0-25126 GCA_964348985.1 uncultured Gammaproteobacteria bacterium
CATCTGTTAACGCCGGGTTAGGTACGTGATAAAGCAGATCCTCCAGGTCAGTTTCAAGTGGAGTGAGTTCAGTGGTCAAAACACTAGCTCGTTGGTCAACCTCACGCATGTCAGTAATTAGTTGTTTGCGCTCGTCTGGGGTGGCCTTAGGGATGCGCTTTGAAACATCATTTTTCTGGGCGTTAATGCCCTCCAGCTCTGTTTTCAAAAGACGAACTCGGCGGTCTAATTCCATGATGCGCTCAACGTCTATTTCAATATTCTTGGCGCGGGCCGCGTCACGAAAAGAAATTGGATTTTCCCGGAACAGTTTTAGGTCAATCATATAGTTAAGTCGCTTCAGGCTGACACTTAGGTAATTTTCGATGACTTGTATTTATCTGGCTCGAACGCCTTGAGCGTCACCACCTTAACTTGTTTACCAGTTCTCTCTAAAAACTTCAAAAAGTTTTCCCGGAGTTCAATTTGGTCATAGCCGAAGGCCACAACATCCGGGTGAACTCGACCAAGTACCCGGTACACGCCCTCTTCTTTATCACTGGTAGCGATTTGGTCCACCAGTCCGCTCACTAGGAGCGCATCCTGTCGCTCTTCAAAGAGATATTTGGGCTGGTGGCCTTTGAGTCGCTCAATGACCGTATCAGGTGCTAGGGCCGCCACTACCCGTTCACCGTAATTCCTGGCCTGTCTAAGCAAGGATTCATGCCCGGGATGCAACCCGTCAAACGAACCAAAGACGAGGACTATTTTCATACCTGGTCTGGTTTTTCCGGTTTGAGTGTTGGGAATAGGATCACTTCTTTCAAGTTTGGAGCGCCAGTCAGGAAGGCGACCAAACGATCAATGCCAATACCAACACCACTAGTTGGCGGAAGGGCGTGTTCAATAGCGGAGAGGAAGGCCTCGTCCAAATGCTGAGCTTCTTCACTCCCCTCCTCGCGCAACTGTTCCTGAGCTACAAAACGGGCCCGCTGATCAATTGGATCATTTAGTTCGTGGTAGTAAGCATTAACTACTTCTGCGCCCTGAATAACCAGCTGTACGGTTGAGCTCTTGGTTTTGTCTATTGGATGCTGCTTAGCGAGTGGCTTCAGGTCAACTGGATAATCATAGATCCAGATTGGGCCGTCCAGGTTTGGTCTAGCTGTTTTCTTCCAAAGTTCATCCAGATGTTCGCCTAAGCCTACGCACTTCTTGAAATCAATCTTAACTTTAGCTTTCTTTACCTCCACTATCAGCTCTTTCACATTAGTCACTGTATCAATATCAATTCCGGAAGATTCCAGAATAGCCTCACGGAAAGTCTTCCTAGGCCAGGGACCGGTAAAGTCAATTTCTTTGACCGTATCTGTGCCCGGAACTTTCAGCGTGCCTAAGCTTTCAGCAATGACCGTGGTCAACAAATCCTCTAAGAAAGTGATGAAGGAATCTTTATTAGCGTAGGCCCAGTAGAGCTCTAGCATGGTGAACTCAGGATTGTGCGAGTAATCAATGCCTTCATTTCTGAAGCACCGGCCAATCTCATAAATTTTTTCAAAGCCACCCACTACCAAGCGCTTCAAGTACAGCTCTGGAGCGATGCGCAAATAGAAATCAGCGCCTAGGGCGTTATGGTGAGTGATAAACGGACGGGCACTGGCACCACCCGGGATGGGCTGAAGAATGGGGGTCTCAACCTCCAAAAAACCGCGCGTGTCTAAATAGGCACGCAGGCCTGAGACTACTTTTGACCGGATACGGAAGCGCTCACGAACGGCGGCGTTCACAATCAAATCAAGCTCACGCTCCCGGTAACGGGTTTCTACGTCAGATAGACCGTGCCATTTTTCAGGTAAGGGCTTTAGAGCTTTTGAAAGAATTCGGATAGAGGTGACCAGCACAGACTTCTCACCCGTCTTGGTTACAAAAGCTCGCCCGGTGGCCTCCAGGATGTCACCCACGTCAGCGTGCGCCAGGAAGAAATCATAGGCGGTTTCTAGGTCAGCCTGGCGAAGAACTGCCTGCATGACGCCTGAATCATCTTGAATTCTAAGGAAGGTTAGCGCGCCAATGTCACGAATGGCCATGGCTCGCCCGGCAATCACCACCACTTCCGCTGACTGTTCAAGGGCAGAAAAAGTAGCCAACGCCTCTGACACCAAATGGGTTCGCTCTACATTATCTGGATAGGCGTTGACGTTGGCCTTCTGAAGAGACTGCAACCGCGTCAACCGGTCTTGTTCTTCACGAGTCATACTTATTGGATAGAAATAATTTCGTAAGTCATGACGCCTGACGGAACCTTAGCTTCAACCGTCTCCCCTACGCTCTTGCCCAAGAAGGCATTACCAAGCGGAGATACGTTACTAATTTTGCCCTCCATCGGATTAGCTTCATTCTCCCCGACTATCTCATACGTCTTTTCAGCCCCACCGATTTTCACTTTAAATGAAGAGCCGAGTCCAATAGACCCGCCTTTTTTCTCTTCAACCACCACCGCGGTAGAGAGCATTTCAGTAATTTCTATAATTCGGCTTTCGTTCAAACCTTGCTGATCTCTGGCTTCATGATAAGCGAAATTCTCAGACAAATCGCCCATTTCTTTAGCTTCACTAATACGCTGAGCAATTTCCGGCCTCACTACCTTTATCCTGTTTTCCAGTTCTTTCTTAATATCGGCTAGGCCAACAGCAGAAATGTACGTAGCGTGGTTTTCCATAAATGAAGAAAAGACGCGTTCCAAAAGGGTCGCGTTATGGGCGCATTATGCCCCAGGCTACCGGGGAGTCAAGTACCACTCGAGAATCTCCCTGGCGATAGGTACGGCTAATGACAAGTCTCCGCCCTCTTCTACTATGACCGCAATGGTAATAGTTGGGTCATCATATGGTGCGAAGCCGGTAAACCAGGAGTGAGGAACCTTATTCGAATTCCATTGGGCAGTACCCGTCTTACCCGCTGCGGGCACCGGCAAGGATTGTAGAGAGGTAGCTGTGCCGTTGGTCACCGTAGTGCGCATAGCTTCCTGAATCACTGCTTGGATTTGCTCGTCCGCTACCCGGACTGCCGTTGCCCCCTGACCGACCACCAAGTGAGGGGTGATGAGCAGGCCACCGTTAGCCACCACGGCCGTAGCTCTAGCCATCTGCAAGGGCGTAACTAAGATGTCGCCTTGGCCAATAGAAGCATTATACGTATCACCCAGAAACCAGTCCTCATTTTTTGTTTCTTTTTTCCATTCCTTGCTAGGCAAGAAGCCAAGCGCTTCGCCTGGTAAATCAATCCCGGTTTTAGCGCCTAATCCGAAGGTTCTGGCCCAGGTCATAAGTTTATCTATCCCCAAACCCCTAAATGATTCATTACCGCCACCAATCAAATAAAAATAGGTATTAACTGAGTCGGCGATCGCGTGATATACGTTCGTCATGCCATGACCACCGCCTTTCCAATCAGGAAAAAACCTGTCCCCTAACATTAATCCGCCTCCAGAAAAAAATGTGGTCTGCGGAGTCACAATGCCCTCCTCTAAAGCTGCGGTGGCAAAGAGCGGCTTAATGGTTGAACCAGCCGGGTATGTCCCAGCGGTAGCCCGTGGAAAGAGTGGCGCGTTCGGGTCATTTACTAGAGCTGAATATTCAGTACCCGAGATACCTTTGGAAAATTTATTGGCGTCATAAGCCGGGTAGGACACCAGAGCTAACACTTCCCCATTACGTGGATCAAGCGCTACCACCGCTGCTTTTTTTACGGGCCTATTTTGTAAGTACTTGTTTAGCACTAATTCTGAATAGGCTTGTAACCGAGCGTCAATAGTTAAGGTCAGATTTTGACCATCAACCGGATCTTTGTGCGATAAAATTCTTAAGGGCGCACCTTTGGCGTTTACCTCAAACACATCCTCTCCATATTGGCCGCGTAGCTCAACCTCATGTGAGGATTCCACACCCTGCTTGCCAATGGCATCAAACGAACGGTAACCGTCTTCACGCAGGGCGTCATATTCTTCCGCGCTAACGCCACCGGTATAACCTAGGACATGCGATAAAGAAGGAATGGCATCCGTAGGATAGCCACGCTCCTCAGCTAGCTCAATAGCTAATCCTGGGAGTTCCTGACCAGAACCCATATAGGCCATAGCCTTCTCATAAGGGATATCTTTGGCGTACAAAATCTCTTCACTGTCATGAGCTAACTGATCAGCCAACAGCAACTCTTCAAACGAGAGCTCTAACATTTCCGAAGCTGCTCTTAGGATGTCCTGCCTGGTAGTCACTAGCGGCCAAGTCCAGCCAGGCACTGCCCGTGGGAGCAGTGATTGGTACCCCACTAATCTAAAGGAGGGCAGGTTTGAGGCCAGAGGAATGCCGTGCCGATCAGTTAAGATGCCTCGGTGCGAAGGGATGGCGTGAATCCTTAATCTGTTAGATTCAGCCACGGCTCTATAGTGTCCGCCGTTCACAATTTGCAAAAAAGCACTCTTGCCCAAAAAAATAGTGACCACTAGTAAATAGGCAGCTAAACCAAGCAGAAACCGTTGGTGGCTAATGGGCGGTTTAACGGTTGATCTAGACAGAGATGATCTAGGCTCAGATAACACTTCGTCAACGTTGCTACGCGAAGACATGCCCCAATCACTGGAGCTTTCCCCAAGGCCAAAAAGGTTAGGTCCGCTATCTTGGCGCCTGGACTTCATAAGTATCATTCTTGGCTACAAACCGGCGACCAAACGCGTGCAAGGCTCGCTCTAAGAACAGCGAGGCGATGACGGTCAGGAGCGAGGTCACCGCCGTCAGAAAAAGGAACATCCACGGAAAAAATCCCGGTACGCGCACCACTACCCCAAAACGTAACGCGAAGTACAGCAGACTGGTAACAAGCACCACTCCAGCAAAGGCTGCAATGGAACGACGCGCAAACACCCGTGAGATCAAGCCATAAACAATCACTAAGCTAGCTAAAACTACCAGCAAATGGGCGGCTGGGGCTAAGCCGACAGCTACCGTAGCTAAACCGGTTACTAGTAAAAAAGCGCCACCCAACTCAAACGACACCCGATGCATGATGGCTAAAGAAAAAATAAAGGCCCAAGGAATTAAGCGCCAGGGTAAAGGCAAAACCGCCCACACTGTTTCAGTGAAGAAGAAGGTCAGAAGTAACGTCGCGGCTGATAAAAATCCGAGGATCATAATCAGGGAGAGATGGGCGGGAGAATAAGCACGTTAGACCACTCGAGCGGGTCTGCAAACGGTTCTAAGAGGGCGCTCTTGAAAGGAGCGCTGGCGTGATTAATAACTTCGGTGACGGTGCCCAGCAACAACCCCTCGGTGATGCGTCCGTCTAATCCGCTGGTGGTCACAATGTCGCCGCGGGCCACATCCGCCTCACGTGGAATAAAGTTCAGCCCAATCACCGCGCCGTTACGTCCCTCAGCTAAACCAATGGTGCGCTTTTTTCCAATAATAGTAGCTGGAATCCGACTGTCCGAACCGGTCAATAAAGTTACTATACTGGTGTGTTCTTTAACTGCAGTCACCGTGCCTAGGACTACCCCCTGTCCAACTACCACCACTGAGCCTATGACCACGTTATCGGCTGATCCTCGGTCAAGAATTACCCTCATGGGGTCCTCCGGTAATGACCTGGCAATTAATCTAGCCGCCGTGCCGGCCACTGCTACGTGCTCCGAGTAGCCCAAGGATTCCCGTAGTTCAGCATTCTCATCTTTTAGGCGCTCAAATTCCACGGCGTCTCTAGCTAGCGCTAACCCGTCATCCTGACACATTTGAAGTCTAACTGACAAAGAATTTTCCGATTCAAAAAATCTAGCCACCGCTCTGGCTATGCCTGCTCCGCCCCGAGCGAGGACCGCCTCGCCAGATCTGATGGCTGGACCAATGCCAGGTAGTTGCTTAGCTAGAAAAAATACACCCACGAAAGCCACTAGTATGACCACTGGCTTAAGACGCGCAAGGATGGTTGGCTGCTCAATCACAGCGTTTAGTTATTAGCGGTGGTTGGTAGAGAGACATCAGTCAAGAATTCTGGCCTATCAAGCAAAGCTCCAGCGCCCCTAACCGTACACGTCATTGGGTCATCAGCAATTCTCACCGGAATATCTGTTTCTCTAGCAATTGTTTTATCTATCCCCTTTAACAGCGCACCGCCACCCGCTAAAACCAGGCCACGTTCATAAATATCAGCCACAATTTCCGGGGGAGTAACTTCAATAGTCGCCTTGATGTTTTCGACTATAGTCTGGACGTTACGATAAATAGCTTCACGAATCTGGGCGTCCGTCACTATGACCTGTCTTGGCAAACCATTAATGAGATAGCGCCCACGCATTTCCATTTCCATGGGCGAACCTAAATCCATAGACGTACCGATTCGCCATTTCACTTCTTCCGCCACGCGTTCACCAATCAACAAGTTAAAGACGTCCCGGGCGTACTGAGTGATACTCTTCGTCATTTCATCGCCAGCTACGGTCAGGGACTTCCAGGTAACAATACCGCCCAGCGCCACCACCGCAATTTCCGTAGTTCCCCCACCAATGTCAACAATCATACTGCCAACAGAATCCTCAACCGGTAGACCCGCGCCCAGCGCCGCGGCGAGTGGCGCTTCTACTAAAAACGCCTCACGAGCGCCAGCTGATAAGGCGGCATCTTCCACGGCTTTACGCTCAACCTCCGTAATCTCCAGTGGAACGGTCATGACCATGCGAGGCCTGGGAACGAGAGTGAACGTGTCCTCATGTACTTTGTCCACAAAGTACTTCAACATTTTTTCAGTCACTTCAAAATCTGAAATTACGCCCTTAGTCAGTGGCCGAGTGGTCACAATGTGTGGCGGCGTCTTGCCTAACATGTCCTTGGCCGAGGTGCCAACAGCGAGAATGTGATTAGTTCTGGTATTCACAGCCACGATGGACGGCTCGTGCATCACGATTCCGCGCTCACGTACAAAAACTCGGGTGTTTGAGGTCCCGAGGTCAATAGCAATATCTTTAGAAAACCGACCAAAAATTCGGCTGAACATAAGCGTCCGCTGGCATTTCATCACGGGTATGTAACTCGAACAAGGCGCCCTGTGGAGTGAACTAAGCCTCTGACGGCGGTTCTAACGTTTTGCGGTCTTGAAAAATTATGAAGAAAAACTCTAAGAGCGCTAATAAGGCAATCAACACCATGAGCACGGGCGTAGAAAACAACCCAATACTCATCAGGATCAAAGACAATAAAATAAGCGCTCCAAAAAATACCCCTTGTCTAAATGATCTAATGACGGCCAAGCTAGCCCCAGCTTCTGGAAACCTACCAGACCGCATAACAGTGCCAATGATGGTCAGCAACCCAACTAACCCACTGCCAAGGGTAACGTAAAAAATGATCAAAGCTAACGGACCAGCCGTGAATGGATCAATAGACAGCAAAGTCACCACCCAAGCCGAGAGAGCAATGGCCGTACCTAGCGCCAGAATAACAATATATTGCCGAAGGTTCATAGCTAGCTCATTATATATCCATAAACGCCTCCGGCCTAAGCTTAGCCACACAAACCAAGGATAGAGAGGGAAAATCTTCCTCAAGTGATCTGGCCAACTGAGGGCCTATGACATCCGCCTCATAACGCGCCGTGGGGTTCTGGCAAGCAATCGTCAGCTCCTTGTCTTTGAAACTTAAAACCTTCATGTCGCGTTGATACTCCGCTGGGATGAGGGCAAATAATTTATCGTTAGCCTTCCTGACTACTTGAGCAGCCAAAACCTGCTTACCTATCCCATGGCGAGCGAGAATTGAATCTGTAAGACTACCGAATGTTTTCATAGTTCTTTCCTGAGTCGTCCACTCGTGGCTACGTCCTCGCTCGTGGAGTCGTGTAGAGGTTCGCGCGCACTCCTAACACTCGCGAGAACGTACCCACTCGTCGACGAGGCCATTCGGGGGTGCGAGTGTTAGGAGCGTGGCACATTCTTGAGCGACTCCACGAGCAGACACGAATGACCAAGTCGACTTATAGCTGCGCGAACGGACAGATATCTTTAAAGTCACAATACTTACAGGTAAACGGACCGGGCTTAGGTTCGAACGTACTGGTTCTAATGGCGCCGACCGTATCTCTAATCTCGTCCAAGAGCTTCTCCTTGTCTTTGTCGGTCGGGGCGAAACTCACGGTGTCGTTTGTCTCGACATAATAGTACGTCAGCGCCTTCACGACGAGGGGTGGATTAAAGCACTGCTCAGCCGCTAGGGCGTAGAGGACTAACTGACGGCGGGCATCCCAGTCAAGTGTCTCCTTAGCACGACCGGTCTTGTAGTCGATAATTTCAACTCCACCCTCCACGGCGTCTATTCTGTCTATTCGCCCCTTCATGAGGATGTCGCCTATCTTGAGTGTGAAGCCAGCTTCTAACAAGAATGGCTTCGGTTGATTCTCCACCACCTTGCGGTGAAAAACCTTAAGTGCGTCGACCCCCTGTTGCCTGTATTCCTCGCGCGTTTTGGAATCTGGATACCATTCGTCAATGAACGTAGCGGCGTACATGTCGAGTAATTGACGTTCCGTAGGAACCACACGCGTAGCCGTAAGGTCGCTGCTTGCAGCGGCCGAAAACAGGTCAACCTGTACGCCGGTTTCATCCGGCAACATAGCCTTTACGAATTTCTCGAGCGTTAAGTGCATGCTTTGGCCGAAGCTGAACTGATGACGGCCGAAGGTAGGAATTTTCAGAATGTGGGCGTACTTGTACTGGAGCGGGCAAGAACCGAAAGCTGCAACTTGGGAGAAAGAAAATTTGGTTGGCAATCTAATTTCCGCCGCGCCGGAACTGGTGATGATTTTGCCGCGTTCGTCCAGGATGTCGTCTGTAGTTGTTTTCTTTTTCTTTTCTGTTGGTTGAACCTCGTAGCCGAGCTCAGCGAGGAATCTAGATGGCTTCCTTTTCCGAGAACCGCCATAATCCTCAGCCGAGCACAAATACAGCCCCTCCTTGGCCCGCGTGATAGCTACGTAGAACAAGCGTCGCTCCTCGGCCACGTGATCATCAAGCGCCGCGTCCACTTTTCTCACGAGCGTTGGGGGGAGCGGTAATTGGTCTGATCGAGAGACCGAGGGAAATCTCTGCTCAATCATATTGACCACGAACACGTACTTAAACTCCAATCCCTTGGCGGCATGAATAGTCATGACGTTCACCACGTCTGGGCCTTCTTCATTATCGGCCTTTAAGCCCCCAGCCTCCCCTGCCTCGCGCTCAGCATCAAACTCCTCAAGAAAGCCCGGCAAGAGCTTATTGTCGGGACTGGCGATAACATAACGCTTTAGACGAGCTAGAAAACCTTCAAGATGCCTGAACACTTCTTGCTGATCGGCCTCAGGAAGAATCTTAAGGTCGCCGAGCAGACCAGTGTCCTTGAGCACTGACACGAACAGCTCAGTCACTGGTAGACGTTTAGCCTTCTCGCGTAGTTCCTCAATGATCCGCGTAATCTCCATGACCCGGTTACGGCCGTCGAGCGAGAGACCGATGGCCTGCGTCATTGAGCGCATGCCGTCAATAATCGCTCCGCCGGATTTACGGCGAACATAACGCATGAGTTCAGACAGATCTGACTCAGTCAGACCCAAACGCGGGTGGCTAAGGACCCGGTACATGGCTGGCGAGTGATACGGTTCACAGACCGCACGCATGTACGCCATCGAATCTAAAATGATGGGCTTCGTATAGAGCCCAGACATGGCCACAAAGTGGTACGGCACGCCAGCACGCTCAAGGGCCTCCAGAAACGGATCCGCGGCATCATTCGACCGCGCCAAAATGACAAAGTCGTTCCAATCCCCTTCCCCATTTTCATGTTTAAGAATGATTTCATTGACCACAGATTCGACTTCCTCGGTGGCGGTAGCGCAGTGAAGATGATGAACTAGACCATTGGTCTCGGTATGCGATTGCAGCTTCTTCGAAAGGCCCTCGCTAGCCTCTAGCCGATGCGGATTATTTGTTTGGATCAACTTGTAGGCTGCGTCTAGAATCGTTGCTCCGCTTCTATAGTTTCTCGTCAGCACCACGCGGGCTGCGTCTGGAAAATCTGTGCGGAATTCTAGAATGTTAGCGAGTGCGGCTCCGCGAAACTTATAAATAGCCTGGTCATCATCCCCCACTACCGTGATATTTCGGGGAGCGTGAACGAGGATCTTTACGAGTTCGTTTTGAATGCTGTTTGTATCTTGGAATTCGTCGACAATGATGTACTTGAAGCGCTTTTTGTATTCCTCCAGGACGTTAGGCCGCGTCTTGAATAACTCGAGCGTCAATAGAAGCAGACCGCCAAAGTCTATGGCATGCTGTTCTGATAATAATTTTTCATACATGGCGTAGGCACTAGAAAGTTCCTGCCATTTCTGAAGTTCTAGCTTGCTCTCATCCGGCATAGCAGCCAAACCCTCCGGCGAACCTCCGGACATAGTCGCCGTCAACTCATTAACCGCAACCAAATACTTCTCCGGCGTGATACCTTCATCTTTAGCGCGGGAAAAATGCTGAAGCAATTGTCTCAGGAACTTGGTCGGCGAACCGCGTGGCTTGAAATAGTCCAGCTCGAAACGGTCTATATTCCGGCGCATCAAGAGCCAGCAGTCAACCTCCGTGTACATTTTGAAATCTGATGGAATGCCAATATGAATCCCGTGCTCACGCAATACTTTCTCGCAAAAAGAGTGAAACGTGGAAATAGAGAGGTCCAGGTAACCCATCGGCAGTAAACGATCAACACGCTCCTCCATCTCGTTCGCCGCCTTGTCCGTAAACGTCAGCGCGAGAATCTCATTTGGCTCGGCGAGTTTTTGTTCAATCAACCAGGCGATGCGCTTAGTAACCACTGTGGTCTTACCAGTACCCGCGCCAGCAATAATCATGAGAGGTCCTTCTCCATGGGTCACGGCTGCCAATTGTTCCGGGTTCAAGCCTTCCAGTAACGGGTTTGCGTCCATAGTCCGGCTATTGTAACCTCATAACAGACCTCCTCAGCTAGAGGGGGTGTGGAGGGAATGTGGCCGACATTCTAACCCCTAAAGAGTTTCCAACCGTGATGGTCGACCCCCACGGCAAGCAAGCAACAGTCTTGCGCGCCGTGGATCTGACCGAGGACATTCCTAACGCAGACTACACGTTCGTGGTCTACTATGGGCTGGATGACGACACCGTCATCGTGGTGCAGCTCATAGAGGAGCGCGGCCATCAGCCCCGTAAGAGCGTCATCTTCCCACTCGCTGCCTACTCAGGCCCCCTGCCTGAGTCCATCAGCAAGTTCCTGGCGGCCAGCTTCTGGCTCAAGCCAGACCTCGTCGCCCGGCTAGTCCAGGAGAACGCCAAGTGAGTCCCCGTCACAAAAAGGGCCCCCACGCATGCGCGCAGGGGCTCTTCTTTATTTATGATGGTAAGTTTCTCTGTTTGCCTTTCCCCTTCAGCGCCACGCGATAACGTGCTAGTTCACGCTCCATGTGGGCGGCGGCGTCAGCGTAACTGACAGCGTCTTTGCCGCGAGCAGCAGTAAGCGCGTCTTCGGCCAGCTTTTTAGCCGTCTCAATTGCGCCGAGCTCAAGCTCACTTGAGTGCTCTGCAGTCTCCGCCAGAATGAGGATGTTGTTCCCTGGTTCAATCTTGAGCAAACCGCCAGCCACCGCTAACAGCTCTTGGTTCTCACCAGAACCTACACGCATCTCTCCGGGCATGAGCAAAGTCGCCAAGGGAATATGCCCTGGGAGAATGGTGATCTCGCCATCTTCCGTCATCACGGTCAAAGAAGGCGTCTCGCCTTCAGCAACCACTCGGTCGGGAGTAACTAATTTGTATTTAAGCGTTGCCACATTACTTCGTCACCTCTTCAATGCTGCCCTTCATGTAGAAAGACTGCTCTGGCTTGTCATCGTGCTTGCCCTCTAGGATCTCCTTGAATGAGCGGACAGTGTCTTTGAGGGACACATACTTACCAGGAGAGCCAGTAAACTGCTCAGCCACGTTAAAGGGCTGAGAGAGGAACTTCTGAATCTTACGGGCGCGAGCTACGGTCTGCTTGTCATCCGGGGAGAGCTCGTCCATACCAAGAATGGCAATGATGTCCTGGAGGTCCTTATAGCGCTGCAATACTTTCTGTACGGCGCGGGCTACATCGTAATGCTCCTGACCAACAATGTTCGGGTCAAGAATCGTCGAGCTTGAGTCGAGCGGGTCAACAGCTGGGTAAATAGCGAGCTCAGACAAAGCGCGTGAGAGCACAACCGTCGAGTCGAGGTGACCGAAGGTGGTGGCTGGAGCTGGATCGGTAAGGTCGTCAGCCGGAACGTACACAGCCTGAATGGAGGTGATAGAACCCTTGGTCGTCGAGGTAATGCGTTCCTGAAGAAGACCCATTTCTGTGGCGAGGTTAGGCTGGTAACCTACGGCCGATGGGATGCGTCCAAGAAGAGATGACATTTCAGCGCCAGCCTGGGTGAAGCGGAAGATGTTGTCGATAAACATAAGCACGTCTCGGCCTTCGTCATCGCGGAAGTATTCTGCGAGTGTAAGACCAGTCAAAGCCACGCGAGCGCGAGCTCCTGGTGGTTCGTTCATCTGACCGAAAACGAGTGCGGTCTTTTCAAGAACCTTAGAATCCTTCATTTCCATGTAGAGATCGTTTCCCTCACGGGTGCGCTCGCCCACGCCAGCAAAGACGGAGTAACCGCCGTGCTCTTTAGCAATGTTATGGATGAGCTCCTGAATCAAAACGGTCTTGCCCACGCCAGCGCCACCAAAGAGACCCGTCTTTCCACCTTTCAAGATTGGACAGATAAGGTCAATAACTTTAATACCGGTTTCAAAAACCTGCGCCTCTGTCGATTGCTCGGTAAAAGGAGGGGCTTCGCGGTGAATAGGATCCTTGCGTTTGCCTGTTACTGGGCCGAGGCCGTCGATTGGCTCGCCAGTCACATCAAGCATGCGGCCGAGTGTTTCTGGACCGACTGGCACAGAGATTGGTTTATCGGTCGCGGTTACCTCACTGCCGCGCGTAAGACCGTCCGTAGCGCCCATGGCGATAGTACGGACGATTCCGCCCTCAAGGTGCTGAGCAGCTTCAAGTGTCAAAGTAGCTGAACCGTTTTTCACGGTCAGAGCTGAAAGCACTGGGGGGAGTTCACCTTCAAAGCGGACATCCACCACCGCACCGATGATTTGAGAAATTGTTCCTTTCATATGTTTTTATTCTAGGGCTGCCTTACCTGAGCTGATTTCTGCAATCTCCTGGGTGATACCCGCCTGACGGGCTTGGTTGTAAGTGAAGGTCAGGCCATCAAGCATGTCTTTTGCCGCGTCAGAAGCGTTCTTCATGGCGAGCATACGTGCAGCGTGTTCACTCGCCCCTGATTCAAGCAGCGACTGCCAAAGCATGGTTCGCGCCACGGCCGGGAGCATGCGGTCGAACACTTCTTTGGGTGAAGGCTCGAAGAGAATTTCTTCCGAGGTCGGGGTCGACCCATGCGTCGACCCATCCTGATCGAGCTTCATGGGAAGCAGGTCAAGCAGTTCAGGCTTTTGGGATATGCCGGAGATGAAATGCGTGAAGCCGAGCACCACTTTCTTATATTCGCCGTTGATGAAAGCCTCTAGCGCCAGACGAGCAACCGGCAGAAGGTCCGTATAGGCCGGGTTATTTGAGAGAGCGCCGAACCGAGCAATAACCCTCACCCCTGCCCTGTCCATAGCATCCCCGCCCTTCTTGCCTACGGCCACCACATCAACTGACTCAAGGCCCGTAGTCTTGACGAACTCAAGGGCCAGACGCGTCATGTTCACGTTTAGACCACCAGCTAAGCCTCGGTCTGAAGAGAAAATGACGAGCAGTGTCTTAGTGGCCTTTGGGTCTCCTGTTAGGAGGATGTTCTTTAAGCTGGCCGGAGCACTAGCCGCCGCTGAACGCATAGCTTCCGCCACCGTTTCCGCGTAGGTGCGGCTCCTTAAGGCAGACTGAACTGCGCGGCGCATCTTAGATGCAGCCACCAGTTCCATAGCCTTCGTAATCTTCCGTGTGTTCTTCACGGACTTGATCCGAAGCTTGATTGCCTTTTTGGACTGAGCCATAACAATTAAGATTGCTTGAAGTTCTCAATAAAACTCTTGAGCAACTTTTCAAGCTCGGCCTTAGTTTCAGCCACCAAATCTTTCTTCTCAGTAATATCCTTAAGTACGTTCGCCCCAACGCCATGCATGAGCGCCAAGAACTCTTCCTCGAAACGCAAGATGTCGGCTACTGGAATAGAATCAAGCAACCCGTTGTTCAGGGCGTAAACCACTACTGCTTGTTCAGCAAAAGACATTGGTGAGTACTGCTTCTGCTTCATGAGTTCCATGGAGCGGCGGCCGCGTTCAATCTGCTTCTTAGTAGCTTCGTCCAAGTCTGTAGCAAACTGAGCAAAGGCTTCAAGTTCGCGGAACTGAGCGAGGTCTACCTTGAGCGTCTTCGCTACGTTCTTAATAGCCTTGGTCTGAGCAGCCGAACCCACACGGGACACGGAGAGACCAATGTTCAGAGCTGGGCGCTGACCCTTGTAGAAAAGATCTGACTCAAGGTAAATCTGACCATCCGTAATAGAAATTACGTTGGTTGGAATGTAGGCTGCCACATCACCTCCTTGAGTTTCAATAATCGGAAGTGCGGTGATAGATCCCCCACCGTTCTCCGCGTTCACGCGAGCTGAACGCTCAAGCAAACGAGAATGCAAGTAGAAAACGTCACCGGGATAAGCCTCGCGTCCTGGTGGACGGCGGAGCAAGAGAGAGATTTCACGGTAAGCCCAAGCGTGCTTAGAAAGATCATCGTAAACAATCAGCACGTCTTCGCCCTTAGCCATGAAGTATTCAGCAATAGCACAGCCGGAGTACGGAGCGATGTAAAGCATGGCGGCAGGGTCACTGGCGCCGGCTAGCACGATAGTGGTGTATTCCATGGCACCGGCCTTTTCTAGTCTGGCGCGGATCTGGGCCACCTTTGATTCTTTCTGACCAATTGCGACGTACACGCATTTCACGTTACCGCCCTTCTGGTTCAAAATAGTATCAATAGCAATAGCCGTCTTACCGGTTTGACGGTCGCCAATAATCAGCTCACGCTGACCACGGCCAATTGGGATCAAAGCATCAATGGCCTTGATACCCGTCTGCATAGGTACGCCCACGGCCTCACGAGCCATAACACCAGGAGCGATTTTCTCGACCGGCACGAACGTAGTGTTAGTGACAGCGCCCTTACCGTCTACCGGGTTGCCAAGCGCATCAACTACTCGACCAATAATTCCGTCCCCAACTGGAATGGAAAGAATACGGCCAGTAGCCTTAACGGTGTCACCGGCCTTAGTAGTTGGGCTGGCGGTTAGCAAAATTGCACCCGTGGTTTCCTCCTCAAGGTTAAGGGCGATACCAAAAGTTCCGCCACCAAAATCAAGCATTTCTTGGCTCATGACGTTAGACAGTCCGCTCATGCGGGCCACGCCGTCAGAGAAAGAAACAATTGTTCCTACTCGCTCTTCTTCAACGCCGGACTTAAAGGCGGCTACTTGGGCGCGCAATGATTCAATGATATCCATTTTTTTGGCCATACTATGCTAACAAGGTGTTCTTCAGTCTTTGTAAGGCGCCAATAATGGAGCCGTCCAGTCGCCTGTCATCTATCCGGATCACTGCCCCACCCATTAACCGCTCGTCTACTCGCTCAATCAGTTCGGCACCATTCACTAAATCTTCCAGTTGTTTTTTAGCCGCCTTGGACAGTTCGTGAGCCGAGAGAACAGTCACCCTGCTGGCCCCGAACTTGTTTCGCCAAGCTGAGTGAATTTCTTTTTCCAACTCGCGCCAGCGCCCAAGCAAATTTCGTTCCTGTAAAAAGGCGATTATTTTAACCATCTCCTTCTCAACATCAGCCGGCTTCAGCTCCGCTAGTTCATCAACAATCTTTTGGGCCAGAGGTTTCAAGCTCTTCTTCATATTAAGTAAGCTTGCGGACCACTTCTTCGGCCATTGATTTCGACTTCTTCTCGTCCATGTCGGTCGAGATAATTTTAGCCGCTGCCTTCACGGCAATTTCAACCAGATCTTTTCTGGCTTCAATCATCATAGCGGCATGTTCGTCCTTAAGCTGTTCCTTCCCCTTCTGGATGACCCGCTCAACTTCACGCTTAGCGGCCTCTATCATCTCAACTTTCCGCTCTTCAGAATCAACGGCGGCCTTAGCATGAAGAGCCTGAGCGTCCTTCTGAGCCTGTGCTAGAAGTTCAGCACGTTCTTTTTCATTAGCTAAAACCCGGCGCTCAATCTCTTGAGCGTCTTTAAGACTCTGTTCAATCCGAGCTTCTCGATCACCTAGCAACTTAAGAATCGGTTTGTAAGCGAAAAGCCACAACACCCCTAGAACAATGAGGAAGTTAATTAGCTGACCAGCAAAGAGCGCAGGTTGTACGCCAAACGTGTGGGCTATACCCGCTACGCCAGACGGAGCTTCTTCGGAATGTGTTGTGGTTTCGGCCATAAAGAGATCCATGAGGTGTCAGGTTTCAGGTTGCGGTACTTCTACGGAATCCAATTCAGTAAGTCACAATCCTTCACCTGACACCTGAAACCTGGTGGTCTTAGAGGGTGAAGGCAATGATCAAGGCGTAAATAGCGATAGCTTCAGCAAAAGCCATACCGAGCAACATTGGCACGAAAAGCTTACCAGCGGCGTCTGGGTTACGGCCGATGTTGTTCATAGCTGCGTAACCAATCAAACCAATGCTGATAGCTGGGGCAAAGCCACCGGCCGTAATAGCGAATGCCTTAGCGAGAAGTACCATGGTTTCTGCGTTCATAACGTATACATTTAATGGTTATAACTTACGGCTTAGAGACTAGGGCATCTTCCCTAACCTGCAACCCGCAACCTGCAACCGCTCTGATTAGTGCGCCTTCGCCTCATGATGTTCTTCATCCCCATGTCCATGAGAGTCAGTGGCCACAGTGAGGAAGGCCAAGACTAGGATGGAAAATACCGTGGCCTGGATGGCGCCCACAAGAATTTCCAAGAACATAAACGGCACCGGCACCACAAACGAGAACATGCTCATCATCACGCCAATCAAAATTTCGCCGGCGAAGACGTTACCGAACAAACGTAGCGACAGCGAAACTACCTTAGCAAACTCACTAACAATTTCAATCAAGCCTACCCCAAACTCAACAATCGCTACCGCAATAGCCGTTGGCCCTTTAGGGATAGCCATGATAATGCCCTTAATGTTTACGAACTTACTGCCGTAATTAATGAGGCCAGTTGCCTGGATACCCGCAATCTGGACAACAGCCACGGAAAATACCGCAATGGCCAAGGTGAAGTTTAGGTCAGCGGCGGCGGGGCGAAGCAAAGGCAAAAAATGGTCACCACTCCAACCAATGGTGCCGGTGCCCGGCAAAAGGCCCATCCAGTTGTTAACCAAGATGTACAAAAACAAGGTAGCGACTACGGGGAAAAACATGAGCGCCCGCTTACGGTCCCCGGTCACTTTTTGCACTTCAACCAGTAAGCCTTCAATAATCGCCTCAATGAAATTATGAATGCCGTGCGGCACTAAAGTCTTACGGCGCGAGGCGACAAAAGCCACCACACAAAAAAACGCCACCGAAATCCATGCATTGAGCAAAGAATTCGTGACGGTAAACTGACCAATATTGAACAACGGCTCAGCTGCCAGAGCGGCGAAGCTCATCTTGAGTCCGGTTGAGTTGTTGGAACGCTCGGCCATACTGGGAGATCTTTTTCCAGAGAACTATGGCGGTGAGCCCGAAGGTCAACGCCAGAATGGCGAGAAAGATGGTGTCCGGAAGTTGGAACGCAGTCTTGATCACGAACGCCGCAACTGCCGGAACCAGAATGGTCCCGAGCACGTCAACGAATGCTCGTAGCGCGAATACGTAATATTTCCGCACATCATCCCCTGCCATAAAACGCGGGTAGTATATGTGATCCCAGAGTTAGGGTCAAGGAGCGTGTGGAGAATTACAAGCCAAAAAGCTTCATGGCGTTTTCTGTGGTAACCCTAGCCACTTCATCTACGGACACTCCTTTAAGTTTCGCGATAGCCTCGGCCACATGCACAACGTTACTCGGCTCGTTCCGCTTTCCACGCATGGGTGCGGGCGATAAATACGGGGAGTCAGTTTCAACAAGTATCTGCTCAAGCGGAATCTCCCTCACGGCTTCCATCACGTTTTTGCCAAAGGTAACGATGCCAGTGATAGAGACATAAAAACCGATCTCTTTATAATTTGCCGCCTCTTCCGCGGTACCGGTAAAACAATGAATTACGCCCCGGCGCTTCAAACCACCGGCGTCGATTTCGTCCTTCAATAACTGGAATTGATCCGCGTGAGCGTCTCGGCAGTGAATGACAATCGGCTTTGACGATTGTGTCGCAAAACGCATTTGTTCACGTACAGCAAAAGACTGATCGGCCTTTAACTTTTCTAAATCAACATTCGGCGGAATTCGAAAATAATCTAAACCAAATTCCCCAATGGCCACCACCTTGGGGTGCTTCACTAACTCTCGGTAATAGTCCGCGTCAAACGTCTCTGCACGCGTCTTAATCTTCACTCCGTGCGTGTGCTGAGGATCACTCGGTGAAAGTTCATTATCATCCGCAAACTCCTGCGCGTGCAGATGATTAGGATGGAGTCCAATGGTGCACCACACGCCTTCATAACGCTCAGCCAAGGCCAACCCATTCTTACTTGTCGTCGACTGTGTCCCAACCGTAATCATGCCTACGCCATTCTTGAGCGAACGCTGAACCACTTCGTCCATGTCATCCTTGAAGGCTTGAAAGTGAACGTGACAATGCGTATCAATATATTTCATAGGAAGGGATCCACCAGGTTTCAGGTGTCAGGTTATGGAGCCTGAACAAAGAATCCAATGCATCTAAATTCAGTAAGTCACAGTCCTTAACCTGACACCTGAAACCTGGTGGCACAGGTCATAGCACATTCATCTTAACAAGCGCATTTATTGCATTGGACACAGTATAGGACTGGACGAATGCATTCCGGATGTCACTTTGCGGGAAAAAGTTTACCGTAGCAAAGGCAATGGCGAGGGCCACCATTCCGGCCTCGATTGCGCCAACCAAGAAACCGAGAATGCTGTTAAGCATCCCAATGCCCGGAATAATCGAGAGAACTTTTCGGGCTAGATCAAGGAGAGTGATCACAAAACCCATCAGTCTAGTCAAAATCAAAGTCAGCAACAAAAAGACTACAACAAAAACCACCGGGTTGCCGCTAAAATGCCACCCCGTTACGCTTTCAATCCAGGCTACGCCCCAAGTAGCAATAGACACTGCCACCACTAATGCCACTAAACTCCCGGCCATCTTCACGAAGCCCTTATGCCAGCCCTGCAGACAAAGCAGCAAGGCAAGAACCGCGAAGATGATGTCGACAATAATTGGTTGCACATTATTCTTTTACCTCTTCCCTCTTTGGGAACAGTGGCTCGCCATGAATGAGCTTCTCCGTATTATAGCGCTTCAAAATCTCTTCACTCGTGGCTGGAATTACTGGAGCCAACGCAGTCGCAACCCAACGGATCATGGCAGCGAGCTCGGCGAGCGACTTCTTTGCAGCTTCCGCGTCTGTTTTAACGAGCCTGAACGGGGCCTCAACGTCGATCTTGTGGTTGGCCGAGTCGATTACCGTCCAAACATGTTCAATGTACTGTTTGAAATTGTATTCAGCGAGAGATGAGTCGAGGGACTTGTCGAGTTCTGCATGGTCGAAGGCTACCTCACCAACTACTCCATCAAAATACTTGTTCGCCATGGCGGCTACACGGCCAGCCAGGTTGCCGAGGTTGTTCGCTAACTCGTTGTAGCGCTCCTCCATGCGCATCTCTGAATAGTCGCCGTCGGTACCGGTTGGCATTTCGCGCAACAGGAAATAACGGACAGCGTCTGTTCCGTACTTGTCGACTAGATCCTTCGGGTTGATGACATTACCGAGCGACTTGCTCATCTTCTGGCCATTCACCGTGATGAACGAGTGAATGAAGATCTGCTTGCTCATGGGCAAACCGGCAGACAAAAGCATGCCCTGCCACATTGCGCTCTGCTGTCTCAAGTTATCTATTCCGGCTACCTGAACACCAGGCCAGAATTTTTCGAAGTTGCCTTTCGCCGGCCAATCCAATGTCGAAATGTAGTTCACGAGCGCGTCGAACCACACGTACATGACGTGATCCTCGTCTCCTGGCACCGCAATTCCCCATGGCATCTTTTCCTTTAGACGAGAAATGCTGAAGTCATTCAATCCGCCTTTCACGAAATTTTTGATCTCGTTAAACTTTTCGTTTGGGACAACAAAGTCGGGGTGAGCGGCGTAGTAATCGAGAATTGCCTTTTCGTACTTAGACCAACGGAAAAAGTAGTTTTCCTCGTCCCGCAACTCAATCTCCATCTTCGGGTGCACTGGACACTTGCCGTCAACGAGATCGGAATCAGTCTTTTCGAGCTCACAGCCAACGCAATATTTAGTCTGGTACTGCTTCTTATAAATGTCGCCAGAGGCATCACAACGCTTCCAGAACTCTTGGGCGGCCGCAACATGCTTCTCGTCTGTGGTGCGAATGAAGTGCGTGTACGTCAAATTAAGATGTTCGCGCAGATCCTGGAACTTCACGGCGAACATATTGCAATATGCCTTCGGCTCCACACCAAGCTCTAAGGCCTTCCTGTAGATCTTCTGACCGTGCTCGTCGGTCCCAGTATTAAAAATCACCTCATCACCAAGCGACCGTCGATAACGAGCAATCATATCGGCTTGCACGAACTCAATCGCGTGGCCGATATGCGGATCGGCGTTGACGTACGGAAGCGTGGTGGTGATGTAGTAGTTGGACATAGATAAAGGCCGAAGTTTGTCCAGGATATCTAGGACAAACGCTGGGTTTCAGATAGCTTAACGCTTGCCGACAATAACCACAAACTCGCCCTTCATACTTGTCTCCTTCAGGGCCTTTAGAACCTCTACAGCCGTGCCTCTATATATTGTCTCATGTAACTTGGTCAGCTCACGGCAAACCACAAGAGGCTTAGGGCAGGACGCGAGGGACTCGAGAGCCTTTTCGATCCGGTGAGTTGCTTCGTAAAATACTTGTACATGGTCAGCCTCAAGGACTTCACGGAAGAAGGTCTCTCTCCCCTTCTTATGGGGCGGGAAACCCAGGAACGTAAAACGGTCAATCGGCATACCGGAAATTGAGAGTGCGGCAATCACGGCGCTCGCTCCGGGGATTGGTGTGACCGTAATTCCGCTCGCAACTGCATCGGCCACTAGGAATCCGCCAGGGTCTGAAATGGCCGGCGTACCTGCGTCCGTCACCAGAGCAATTTTCTTACCCTCGACCAGCATCTCTACAATGTGTTTCCGCTTCAAAGGATCAGTGTGTTCGTGGAACGACATGGTGGACGGCGTAATCCCTAAGTGTGCCAGCAATCGACTCGTCACGCGTGTGTCCTCGCACAGCACCAGATCCACACTCGCCAAAATTTCCTTAGCGCGCGCTGAAATATCACCGAGATTTCCTATCGGTGTGGCGACTATGTAAAGGTGGCCGTTATTCTGAGACATTGATGGTGGTTACAGGTAGCTCCGCGCCGTCCTCCGCGGCCTCTGGCTGGACGAACAACTCATTCCCCAAAAGACGCGCCGTTGGAAAATGAGACACGTAAGCATGAGCGAAATATCTAGCTGTTGGCTGGATTTCCATTAGCTGTGTGCCCTTCAGCTCGCCTTGAATTGATAGACCGTCAGTCGTCCACCTGGAAGAGGTTTCTAGATCAGTGATGACGTTGCCCTCTCGCTTGAAGTTCAAGATCTGACCGTCAACGGTTGAATTGAAAACTTTGATCAGATTGTCCTCATTAACTAAGGCTACGTAGGAGGTCGAGCCGGTGACATAGTTTGGCCCCTCCACAAAAGATAGAAACTTAGCCGTGGCGCCCACATGCTCATTTTCAATCACTAGGTCGTAAACCAATTCTTTATTAGCTAAGCGAGTATCAGTTTTGTTAGTGGGGAAAAACAATGAGTTGTTGTTCTCATAATTACCGTAAGGATGCCGCCTATAATCCCGGCTATACCCCGTTTCAGTAGACAACACCTCCCCATTTGGATAAGCCTTTTTCCAAGCGTCCCAAGTCATAACGGCGCTTGGATAACGCTGCAGCGAAGTGGCGTGATCATGTCCCGCTACTAAAGCACCGCTAGCCTGATCCCAAAGACTAGTGGAAGCAGAGTCGTAAAATACAGGACAGTTGTTGTAAACCTGGCCGTTGTCCCCAAATGTTCTAGCTATACCGTCCTCCACTACTCGGTCATAGACCACCGCACTCCCGCACAGTGGCGAATACGAAACCAAAAGCTCACGTCCACCAAATTTATCATTAACAATCTGATGCCAGTTTAATATTTGGAACGAATAAAAACGGTGCTGACCGTTCACCTCCACATCAATACCTGCCACCGTATCATCCAACACTTCATCAGCAGTTGCCATGGAAACATAGACCGGCATATTTATGGCTGGCACGCCGTCCTTGCCTAACCCGTTCCCATAAAGCTCATCCGGTGGCACAAAAAAATTAGTGCCATTTTTCATGACCGGCTGACTGTAGGTGCCGCCCATCACATCCGGCCACCGTCCCTCCGCTGGCATATCAGCTAACCGCCAAGCCCGCACTCCAACCAAGGCGCCCAGCACTAGAAGCCCGACCACCACTGGGAGTATTTTTTTGAAATTCTTATGCATAGGAATGGGCATAGAGTAATAGGTAGAGCAAAAAGAGTAAAGATGTGATAATCTGCTCCCACCTATGATCTCCATAAACAAACCGGCACCAAGTTTTGAGAATGTTACCTCTTACACAAAGGGTGAATTCACTAAAACCAGCCTATCAGACTACAAAGGCACTTGGCTTATTTTATTCTTTTATCCACGGGATTTTACCTTCATCTGTCCTACGGAAATTAAAGGCTTCGCTAAGATGGAAGCCGAGTTCGCTAAGTTCAACGCCAAAGTATTAGGCGCCTCCACTGACTCTGAATGGTCACACAAGAACTGGTTTGAAAAAGACTTACCAGAAGTCACCTACCCTATCTTGGCCGACACCACCCAGAAAGTCGCTCGTGATTACGGAGTCTTGAACGAGGACGACGGCAGTGCTGACCGCGGCCTCTTCATCATTGATCCAGAGGGCGTGGTGAAGTATGCGGTCATATCCGCTGGCTCCGTTGGCCGCTCGGTCAAAGAAGTTTTGAGAGTTCTCGAAGCACTCCAGTCCGGCGAGCTCTGCCCGGTAGAATGGGAACCAGGCGAAAAGACTCTCGGTAAGGCTTAGTAAATAAAAAACCAGTGTTGACGAGAAATTGTTAGGAGGGCGCCGTAGACCTCTGCCCGACTCCAATTTCGAGACAATACTGGTTTTTTGTTTACTCTAAATTCTGGACGTACTTCACCAATGTTCCAACGCCGAACCCTGTTCCACCTTTACCAACGTAAGTTGAGAGTGGTCGCTCGGCAAACGCTGGCCCGGCTATATCCAGGTGAACCCACGGCGTATTGTCTTCTATGAACTCGGCCAAGAACAAACCGGCCGTCAGCGCTCCCCCATAGCGCGTCAGAGCAATGTTTCGTAAGTCGGCTACCTCAGACTTGATCTGAGAGGCATAGCGTTCAAAGAGTGGTAGCTCCCACATACGCTCCCCCGCCTCCTCAGACGCGCTCAGGACTTCTTTCATCAGCTTCTTGTCATTCCCCATGGCTCCCGCTACTTCCTCCCCCAGCGCACCTACTACAGCACCCGTCAAAGTAGCCAGATCAATCATTGCGTCAGGCTTCACTTCTCTCTGGATATACGTCATGGCGTCAGCTAGCGTAAGGCGACCTTCTGCATCAGTATTCAGTACCTCAATGGTCTTACCGTTCATGGACTTCACCACATCGCCTGGTTTAGTGGAATGTCCGCTTGGCATGTTCTCTGTAGCGGCAATCACGCCATGAATGTTTACTCTTGGCTTCAGGCGCGACAGCGTAGCAAAAAGTCCGAGCACAGCCGCTGCTCCCGCCATGTCACACTTCATGGTCATCATGCCGTCAGCCGGCTTAAGTGACAAACCACCCGAATCAAACGTCACTCCCTTACCAACAACGGCCACCGTCTTCTTACTTGGCCTGGGCGACTTATAGCTCAAATGAATAAATTTCGGCTCTTGTCCGCTCCCCTTGGACACCGACAGGTACGAACCCATCCCGAGCGCCTCACACTCCCCCGCCTCTAAAACCTTAACCTCAACCATCTCATTAGATGACTTCGCTATCTCAAGCGCCGCCTCAGCTAGCAAGCTTGGTGTCATGTGTCCTCCAGGCGTGTTCACCAGGTCACGGGCCACCGTCAAACCATCACATAGAGTCTCCGCGTGCAGTACGGCCTTTTTCATTGCCAGAAGCTGCGCGCGTTCCTCGGTGGCAATCACAAATAGATCGAGGTGCTTAGTACTCGGCTCCTTCTTAAACATGTCAAACGAGTAGTCGCTCAAGATAGCAGCCGTCGCTACCGCCTCAGCCACCGGCGCCTTAGCCAGCTCTCTTGGCAAAACAAGGCCAACAGACTTCATACCGTTCTTCCTAGCCACGGCCGTGGCTGTACCCACCGCCTCTCTAATTGCCTGGAGATTAGAAGCCTTTTTCTCCCCCAAACCTATAACCAAGATGGCATCCGCATTACTACCTACCGGCAGTTGAAGCGAGACGGTCTCATTTAGCTTTCCAGCAAAGCCCATCCGCTCAACTGACACCATGAATCTATCCACCAGCTCGGCCGGGATCCCCTTCACGTTCTTAATGGAAAAGGTCTTGCCGCCAAACACCGGAATCACCACTAGATTGGTCTGGCACAAAGTAGCCGTAGCCTTAAGGACGTTAATCTGCATATATCTCATTTTTCCCGTATTTCTACAGTTTAGTCAATAAGGTGCTAAAGCTTGACGAAAAAATACGTTCCTGTATAATTCCGACCATCTTATTGG
>CAYGEQ010000005.1:25226-31490 GCA_964348985.1 uncultured Gammaproteobacteria bacterium
GTGCTAAAGCTTGACGAAAAAATACGTTCCTGTATAATTCCGACCATCTTATTGGGTCGCCAGAAGGGTCTGACCCCTATCCAAATTTATGCCACAACGACAACACACCTCCAGAAAGGACCAGAACGCTATGTTCGCTGTAAAGCGAAAGGAAGCAGAGTTCCGCCGCCGCAAGCAGAAGGCAATCCGTCTAGGAAAGCTAGAAGCTAAGGCCAAGGCCTAATATAAAAAACTCCTGAGCAATCAGGAGTTTTTTATTTGCCATTGTCCATTCTCAAAGACCACCTCGCCATCAATCAACACCCTGGTTACATCCGCGAATACGTCTACGTGGAACTTAGAATGTTTCCGGGAGAATCCTTCTTTAGCGTAAATGGCATGCTTGCCTCCCAGGGAGAAGTGCACACCGCATTTTCTTTCGTACGTCCCGATATCCGGCACGGTTCGCTCCTTAGTGAAAGCCCTGTTCATGCCCAAGCCGAGTTCACGGAGAATGGCTATCTCCTCCCGTACCTCTTCTAGCACGGCATCGAATTCAGGTGTGGAGTTTTTAGTATCCATGATCACCCCATGCTCAACAATGATCTCAATAGGCTCAGGTGGGACGTTAGTGAAAAAGTGACGGTCACCGAACGCGTGCAGCTTAACTGAGCCGTTCACTTTTTCTAGATCCTTTGGCTCCGTAAAGACCTCGCCTATAGGAAACATGCCGCCACAGTTTTTCATACCCGTGTAGTCGCCGGTATTTAGCTTGGCGTCTTCAAACGGTCCCTCGTAGCGCAGAGCGCAACCAGGAGACTCAACTATAATTTCTTTGGCAGCATCAACCTTAGCCTTAAGCTTAGCTCCTACACCCCTATAGTATTCTTTGTCGTAAGCTAACGAGTCTACGTAGATCTCAACCGTCTCACTCGTATCCATACGCGCCAAGTGCGGGTGCTCAATCACTTTGAGCTCTTTCTTGAACAGCTCGACCCGAATCCTAAACTCACTCAAACGAAAACTGCCGGACTGAATTAAGACCACCAGGTCACCGGGCGATAAAGCTAGCAAGGTCTGAATTATTTCCTGCGCTTTAGTTTCATTAAAAGTAATATGCTCAGCCGTTGGTAAGGCAGTCTTATAAGCCTGAGCTAAAACGCGGCTCAGCTCACAGCCCTCATCAAAGACCACCACCGCCCGATGTGCGTCATCATGCTCAAAAACGTCCCGGACTATGCTTTGGACGTTTAGGTGAGCCTTGCTTAGTAGTGGATTTTCCATAACGCGACAGTGTACGTGAATTTAGAAAAACCACAATATCCACCCCCGCTGAGTCGTAAAATATGGATTATCCCGCTGATCAAGCATCAGTCCATTGTCAGCCACCTCACCTTCAGGTACGTTTAACTGGTACTAGGCTAATTAGTCTATCGTCCAACTTATGAACTTCGAAGGTCAAAAACCGGCCCCTAAGCCGGCCCAATAGTTATCAGAAAAATCAGAGCCACCGGGCTCTGATTTTTATTAGGGCAAAGTAACTTTTATCTTGGCTGACGTGAGGCCGGCGTCCAGCAAGCTCAGTTGGTACCCGGCCACCTCCGCCTCAAGCGCCGTGACCGTACCTAAGCGCACCAGCGTCCGGCTCGCCCCAAACTGAGCAGTAATCTCTGGACTTAACTCCCCCGCCCAGATACAGGCCACCTCTTCAGCTGCCGGACAACGTGAATCATTAACTCGCTCCAAGGTCAGGCTTAATAGGCCATCAACCATGCTCTCTACTCCAGTCTCTAGAGTTAGGTTAATAGCCTCAGGCTTGCCAGTTAGATCTGGCGTGTTAGGCGCGGCCGGCTCGCCTACCTGTTGAGTAACAACGCCCGGCGTAATTACCGGCTGTTTATTTAAAAGTGCAATGTGCGTGTTAAGTCCAGTAGCGAAGAGCGCCCACCCAATGTAAGGAATCAACAAGGCGGCAGCTACGGTGGAAGCCCGCAAATTAGCAACCGCTAAAATGATGGTAGAAAAGGCCAGGATGCCAGCGGTGATGGCGGCCCCTGAAATATCCTCAAATCGAAAGAACACTACACTCCACATGATGTTAAGCGCGCCATTAACCAAATATAGTGGAGCTAGCTCTTTCAGGAACTTTTTGCCAGTAGCTTGCCAGGCCACCACCATGGAGGCAGCTAACAGCACATACAGAATAGTCCACACCACTCCAATCACTACCCCAGGCGGAGTATAGGACGGCAAGATGAGGGTTTGGTACCATGTCGTCAGACCAGGCGTGGTTATGAGGCTACCTAGTGCCATCACCGTCCCGGCAAACCCACCCGACACGAGAATTTTTACGTAAGTTTCATTTTTAGACATACCAGGGAAGTATACCGGGCTTATGGATATTCGTCGCCTTAAATATGTTAATGACATCTCGCCCATTTTTGGCCCAGGTGCCCTACCGCCATACGACTCAACTAACTGGGCAGCCGAAGCCCAGATGGGGGTAGATGATGTGACCTATCATCCAAACGGCTTCACTACCACCGTCTTCCGTAACCCCCTCTTCACCTGGAAACGTTCTTTCTCTACAGATAATAATCCCCTTCCTTCCTCTCAAGCCTCTCAATCTTCTCAAGCCTCTCTCTTCTACATAGACGAATGGGTCCCTGGCTTTGGCAATGATATTGCCAAATTCGGTTTCTCATCATTTGGCCCAAGCCGTAAACACGCCCTAGCAGAAATTAATCCCGCGGGGCCGGTGGAGCAGGGCTGGAGCGGTAGTGCCCGCCGGCATCTGAAAACCTTTCAAAAACAAAATGACGTCACCCTCAGGCTCGGTACCTACGCCGAACTTGAACAGCCCTATAAACGTTCCAGCGTACCGGCCAATATGCGGGCTAGCTTGTGGCGCTTAACTGCCCGGCATTTACGGGATCATCCTGAAACTATAGACGTCCTGGTGGCTGAATCCAAAAAGGCCGGCATTATAGCGGCCTTTGTGGCGGGTAACTGCGTAGAAGCTGCTTCTAGCTACTACCTCCTGGGTTTCTATCTCCCGGCAGCACGGGAATCACAGGCTATGACCGGACTCATACACGCCTGGTTTGAGCGAACCAGAAACAAGGGTCTGAAGATCTGTAACTTTGGAGATATCTGCGGTCCGGCCCCTCTCCCCTGGCAAGCTGACCGCGGCTACTCTGTCTTCAAAACTCATTTTGGTATTCGCCGTGTTTACTATCCCGGGAGTCACTGGAAAATCAGTATGCCCCTCCTCTATTCACTAACTAAGCGAACTAGCGAGCAACATAAGTAAAGCGGCGGCTAGACCCATGTTCTTCTGAAAGTTAATCAAATTCACTGTTTGAGCCTGCTCATTAGTGTCAGCCCAAAAATTGTGTAGCAAAACGGAGGCTGCCACCAAAAATGCGATCAGCCCACCGTAAGCGTACGGCAGATACATTTGAGTCATAATTCCTAAACCGCCTAACACGAGCACCGCACCGGAGACGTAAACACCCGCCAAGGCGGACGGCAGTTTCTTACTAGCTACCCAGCCGGCCATGTCCTGTGCCCGAACAAAATGCATGAGTCCACTGAAAGTGAAGTACGCACCCAATACGACCTGACCTAACAAAAAGAGGTTGTCCATATAGCCATAAGATAAGACAGCTGGCCTAAAAACACAAAACCGCCCTAGGCGGTTTGTGGTTCGGGCTCGATTGACGCAGGCCACTGACTCGTAAGCTCTTGGTCAATAGCCAGCAGTTCATCCTGGATCTTCGCAACCTGCTCGACGGTGATTTGCCGTACCTCAGCCAAGACAGAATCCTCAAAAGTTTCCAGCTTCTTTTCCGGATAAATGGTTAGCGCTAGCACCAAGCAAATAGTCGCTATGATACTCCCCACGGTTAACGCACCCTGAGCTGCACCGGTCAAGGCCACCACAGTGACATTTTTCATGTCCACGGAGACAGATTCCGGTAACCTAATCTTAGTTTTAGGCTCGGCCCCCAAAGCAATATCCCAAGTCTGGTCAAAGAGTATCTGCAGTGCTTGCGCTTTATACTCCCCCGGAATTACCTGGCTCTGCTCTACCCTAAGCGTTAGAGCAGTAGCGGCGCTTGTCAAAAATACCGCTCCCATAATGACGGCGCACAACAGCACGCCAGCCAACACCGCTCCACGCTTAAAAAATGAAAATCTAGGTAGATTAATATCCACCAGCGCCACACCACTAATCAGCATGACCAAGCTAAAAATGACACTAGCCAACCCCAGCTGTAATTCGGCCACATTCCACAGCATCACTAGCGCTATAACAACCAAAAATAGCCCAAGGTGCACCAGGCGCCGCGGAGACAGACTGTTTAGTGGGAGGGTTTCAGCTTGCATAGAACCGGCTATGCTAAGCTAAAACACGGTAATTGTCAAACTTTTTAGGCTAAAGCTGGGCCAAATCTAACTCTTGGCCAAATTTTATCTGACTGACGAAATCTGGGGCGTGGCTAACCATGACAACCGTACCATCAAATTCATCAAGGGCCTTAGCTATAACCGGCAAGTGACGGAAGTTAATGTGGTTGGTTGGTTCGTCCAAAATGAGGAGGCCCGGCTTCTGAATGACAAAACGAGCAAAACACAACAGACCTTTCTGTCCCTCAGAAAGTGAGCCGACTCTGGTAGCGAGCGCGTCCCCGTTCAACAGAAACATCGCGCCAGTTTTTCTAATGGTTTCGTTGTCCGGCACGGGCATCATCTCAGCTAACGAATCATAAGCAGACTTAGTGAAGTCTAGACCGGAGAAATCCTGACGGTAGTAACCTACGCGCACATCTTTTGCTATCTTAGCGCCCTCATCATGACCATCAGCCAGGGTGCGTAAAAAAGTACTCTTGCCTATGCCGTTCGGTCCAGCAATTAAGAGCTTCTGTCCCTTACGCAAATAAACCTTAACCGCCTTATCTTCGGGTTCATGGTTCTTAATTACTTTGATAGAAGAAATTGACACTACGTTGTCGCTCCACGGCTGAGACGGAATCTGGAAATCTCGGATGGTCCGGTCATCTCTCTTCACGTCCACCATGTTCTCCTCAGCCTCAGCTACCTGGTCCTTCAGCTTGCTAGCCAACTTACGCATCTTGCCCCCTTTGTGCGCAAAAAAGTTAACCTTATCTTTTCTATCCTGGATCTCCTTCAGCAAACGAGCGTTCTTCATTTGCTCACGCTCAACCCGCGCGGTGATCTGCACCACCACGTCAGTGTAGTTACCGTCGTATTTATCGACTTTACCGGTATACACGTCAAGGTGAAGAACTCCGTCCGTAAATGAGTTCAAAAAGTCTGCGTCATGGGAAATGACGAGCACCGTTTTCTCGTACATGATCAAAAACGCGGTCAACTCGGCGATACCATCGGCATCGAGGTTGTTAGTTGGCTCGTCGAGCAGGAGAATATCTGGCTCCTGAATGAGCGCAAACGCAAGCAGTAAACGAGCCTGCTGTCCACCAGAAAATTCCTTAATTATTTTTTCGAGTGGGGCCTTCAGGTTCACCACAGCGAGGACATCAGCAATCCTCTTATCTAGATCGTAATGCTTCTCCGTAAAAGCTGAGGCGAAGAACTCACGCACCGAAAATTCTAGCTTCTCGCGCGGGATAACCTGAGTAGCAATAGCGATACTCGCGCCCTGCTTAATGTGAATCTCTCCACGGTCAGGCTTTAAGGCGCCGGTCAGTAATTTAAAAATAGTGGACTTGCCCGCCCCGTTCTGGCCCATGACCGTCAACTTACTATTTTCTCTGACGGAAAAATCAGCCTCTTCAAGCAAGAGGTTCTCAGCATCGTAGCCAAAGGTGACTCCCTGAAACCGAACAATTACATCGCCATGGTCCATAAAAGTGGCAGTAGTAAACCAAAAAAGTGAGGAATAAGCAAATCTGACCAGTACTAGGAGTAGAAGATTCTGGCTAGCTTAATGTCATCGTATGAATATTTGCGGTTTAGGTGCGTGAGTACCGGGCTTAGCTGTTGAGTTTTCAACTTTCGAAAAGCGCCGTGAATGTCAGACAAGGCCTGCTCGTTCTTGAGGTGCTCGAGTCCGGACTTCGGCAATCCACCGAGTTCTTTGAGCTTTTCCAAGTGCTCGATAATAGTCCCGGCCTTCCTCCCCCGCTCGGCGGCTACTTCCTCAACCGTCTTGCCCTGAAGGAGTAAGACGAGAGTTTGCTCATAACGTGGCTCCTTACTGCGCTTAGTGGGCGTCAGTGGAGCGGCCAGCATTTCAAT
>CAYGEQ010000006.1:0-7347 GCA_964348985.1 uncultured Gammaproteobacteria bacterium
CGGGGCTCGGGGGGATGGTCATCGAATGGGGAAGATGGCATGGTGCCGTCTCCGCGGGGGAAAAGAGTGATATCCAGTGAATTACTGGACGCTGCATAATAGCACAAATAGGGGGTTTTGTCAACCTGAAGAGGTTTAAAAATAGCTAAAGTTAGTTAAAAAAGTTGAAAAAGCCAAGAAGGTTAAAAAAGTGGGAAACTTGAATATTCGATTAAACCATTCATGTTATAATCTCCCCACTATGCACTCCGCCTTTTCTGAGATTATTGGGCATGAGCTTCAGTTGTCGTATTTAAGTAAAACCTTAGAGCGGGGCACTACGGCGCATGCTTATATTTTTGCTGGACCGCGTGGCGTGGGTAAAACGGCTATTGCTGAGGGTTTCGCTTCGGCGTTGCTCGGCCTGTCCGCTGATTACGCGTTGTCCGCTCACCCTGACTTCATGAGGGTGTCTAGGCCGGTTGAGGAAACGGAAGGTGGGCGCAAGCGTGATATTTCTATTGCTGCAGTTCGGGAGCTAACTGCGCGGCTCTCTTTGGCAGCGTTACACGGTACAAAAGTAGCAATTATAGATGACGCTGACGGCATGAGCACAGAGGCGCAGAATGCACTTCTGAAAACACTTGAAGAACCCTCAGGCAAGGCAGTGATTATTTTAATCACGGATGATATTGAGGCCATTCTCCCCACTATTCGGTCTCGTTCCGTACCCTTGGCTTTTGCACGTGTTCGTTCAGAGGCCGTGGAAGGCGCTCTCACGGCTCGGGGCACTTCTCCTGAGCTCGCACGGGAAATTTGTTTGCGTTCACTTGGCCGACCGGGTGTCGCCTTGGCTTTGCTCGACCTGGATGTGTATCAATCCGTGAAAGAGGCGGAAGCCAAGATCAGAGCTTTTTTAGATAAGCCTAAAGCTCAGCAAATGGCGGAAATTGGCAAGTTAGCTAAAGAGGAAGGGTCTGAGGAGAGGGAAGTATGGTTTGAGACTCTCGCCCGTGAGCTGCGTTTGGATTTGCCTAGGCGGGCTGACGCGTTATCAGCTTTGTTAGACACTAGAACTTCATTAAAAAAGAACGCTAACACTTCATTGGCGTTGGAACATATTGCCCTGTCTCTATGAAAAAACTTTTACTCGGTGCGGGGTTGTCCATTGTTTTGTTAGGCGCTGGTTGCAGCGGCTCGTCCACGCCTAGTGGAGCTGGGGGAGTTTACGGCACAGCCGACGGCGGACGGACATGGGCCGCCATGAATACGTTGCCTTTAGCTACCGGAGTCAGCACTATTTCTGGGGCAGATATTTTGTCATTGACCCAGGACCCAAGTAATCCAAAAGTAATTTATGCTGGTACCAGGGCCAACGGCTTAATCATGAGTGTAGACGGGGCTAAGACTTGGCAACGCCCACCTGAAGATAAAGCTTTTGAACTAGTTAAGACTGGCACGGTGCTTGATGTGGAAATTGATTCTAAGAAGCCCTGCACCTGGTACATTTTAAAAGCTGATCGGTTGATTAAGACTGATACTTGTGGCCGAACTTATAACGTGAACGCCTATCAGGAAGGCAATGCCAGTAAGCAGCTGACGGCCATGGCGCTTGATTGGTATGACCCGAGCATTCTCTGGCTCGGTACAACTAACGGAGACGTAATGCGCTCAACTGACGGCGGTAACACTTGGTCTACGCCCGTGCGTTTGAGAGACGACATTTCAGCCATTGAGGTCAGCCGAGCTGATAGTCGGGTGGTGCTCGTGGGGACTAAGTCTAAGAGCATGGTGCACACTAATGACAGCGGGGCTACTTGGGTAGAGCATGACAAGGATTTCTCTAAGCTAGCTAAGTCCTATTACATCCACGGTTACGCTCAGACAGCTGACGGTAAGATGATTTACATGAGTACGGATTACGGCATTTTCTCTTCTATTGATAACGGCACCACCTGGACGCCGCTAACGCTGATTACGGCTAAGGGCGAGGTTAAGATTACGGCGATTGGCGTAGCTAGAAAGAATCCCAACGTGTTAGTTTATGGAACTAGCTCAACCTTTTACCGATCAACTAACGGTGGACAGGCTTGGACAACCACAGATCTGCCAACTACCCGTATGCCTTCCGCCATTCTCTTTACTGGAGAATCAGAAGTAGACATGTTGCTTGGAGTTTTGGCTCCGGCTAAGTAAGCCGGCCCTGGTTTTACTCAGCTTGCTCGTTTAGCGGTCTTGCCTTAAACTCGATTAACTATGTCTTTACTTGATGATTTTAAGCCAGAGTTTGAGAAGATTATTGATCACTTGACGGAGGAGCTGTCAGTTCTTAGAACCGGTCGGGCCAGCCCCGCCTTGGTTGAGAATTTGCAGGTCGAGGCTTACGGAACATTTCAGCCGCTGAAGGCCGTAGCTTCCATGAGCACGCCAGACGCTAAGACACTTGAGATTACCCCGTGGGACACGTCTGTTTTGAAGGCGATTGAAACAGCTATCATCAAATCTGACGTTGGCATTAACCCAGTGGTGGACGGTAAGATGGTTCGTTTGAACATGCCCATGATGACTGAGGAGACCCGTAAGAAAATGGTTAAGGTGATGAGTGAGAAGTTGGAAGATTCTCGTGTTCATGTCCGTAAGGTTCGGGAAGAAGCAAAGAAGCAAGTCTCCGGACTAGAGGGTGGTCAGGATGTGGTACGTAAGGAGCAAGAAAAGTTAGAAAAGATGGTGAAAGAATACGTGGAAAAAATTGATACGGTCGGAGAGAAGAAAGAGAAAGAAATAATGTCGATCTAGCTGCCACAACTTATGTCTGTTTCCATGGATACACTGGTTACGCTGTGTAAGACTAGAGGTTTTATTTTTCCAGGATCTGATATTTACGGCGGTTTAGCTAATTCTTGGGATTACGGTCCGCTTGGCGTAGAGCTCAAGAACAACATCAAACAGGCTTGGTGGAAGAAATTCGTCACTGGTCGTTTGGATATGGTTGGACTGGACGCCGCTCTCCTCATGAATCCCAAAGTGTGGGAAGCCTCCGGCCACGTGGCTACGTTCACTGACCCGTTGGTCGAATGTAAGGAGTGTCACGAACGGTACCGTGCCGACAAGATTGATCTTTCGGCTCCTTGTGCGAAGTGCGGAAAAAAGGGGACGTTCACTGAGCCGGCGACCTTTAACTTGATGATGAAAACGTGGCTTGGTCCAAAAGAAGATGCTACGGCTACGGTGTATTTCAGACCTGAAACAGCGCAGGCGATCTTTGTCGACTTTCCCCTTGTGCTCACCGCCACAAGAAAGCGAGTTCCGTTTGGTATCGGTCAGATTGGAAAGGCCTTCCGTAACGAGATTACTCCGGGAAACTTTATTTTCCGTCAGCGCGAGTTTGAGCAGATGGAGATTGAGTATTTTGTGCATCCTGATAATTGGGAGAAAGCCTTCGAGATGTGGCTCGGACTTATGCATGAGTGGGTGACGGAGTGCGGCATTCTGCCTGCTTCCATTGTTGATCATGAGATAGACAAGGCCGATCTTGCGCACTATTCGAAGAGAACCGTTGATATTGAATATCACTATCCGTTCGGACTCGAGGAGCTTTACGGCTTGGCGTATCGTACAGATTTCGATTTGACGAACCACGCGAAGGCATCTGGAAAGGAGATTATCTATACAGACCCGATGACAAATGAGAAATACGTTCCGCATGTCATTGAGCCATCATTCGGTGTTGATCGAACCTTGCTCGCGGTACTTCTTTCGGCCTACTCGGAGGAAGAGGTCGAAGGCGAGAAGCGCGTTGTCCTGAAATTCCCGAAGCACTTGGCCCCTATCAAAGTTGCTGTGCTTCCGTTGTCCAAGAAGGACGAACTGTCGAGCATTGCTGAACCTCTCGCTGAAAAACTCGCCAAGAAGTTCCGCACTGAATACGACGAGACTCAGTCTATTGGTAAACGTTACCGCCGACAGGATGAAATTGGTACACCGTTCTGCGTGACGGTTGACTTTGAGACGCTGAACGACCAAGCGGTGACCGTGCGCGAAAGAGATTCGATGAAACAGGAGCGGGTGAAGCTAGAAGAATTGGAAGATTATCTTGAAAATGCACTTGGGTTATAAAGGATAATAAAGGGTTGTAGAGGGTTCCTGAAAAGGCCTTTTCTCAAACCCTATACTACCTTCTACAACCCTCTATTACCCACAGACCCTTCTTATGTTCACAACCCATAAACTCAAAAACGGAGCACGTGTAGTGCTCTCGCCTTACAGCGGAACGGAAGCAGCCACTATTCTGGTGATGTTTAAGGTTGGGTCACGGGACGAGGATTTGAAGGTGTGGGGAGGTAGCCACTTTATTGAGCACCTCATGTTTAAGGGTACTAAGAAGCGGCCAGAGACCATGGATATCACGCGCGAGTTAGACCGGTACGGCGCTGAGTTTAATGCGTACACCGGCAAGGACATCACAGCGTATTACGTAAAGATTACCGGAGAGCGCTTGCCAGTGGCGGTTGATTTACTGGAGGACATGTTGTTCCACTCTAAGTACGAACCAAAAGAGATGAGCAAGGAGAAGCAGGTGATTCAAGAAGAGATTAAGATGTATGAGGAAAACCCCATCATGCATCTGGAGGACATGCTTGAAGAGGCGATGTTTGATGGACATGTACTGGGCCGGAATATTGCGGGAACGAGTGCATCCATGACCAATATGAAGCGCGGTGACGTGATTAAGTACCGAGACCAGTTTTATGTTCCAGAGAACATGGTGTTGGTTGTGTCCGGTAAAGTACCAAAGGACATTTTGAAGTTGCTTGAGGCAGGTTTTGGCAAGATCCCACCGGCTAAGCGCGCCATGTTTGAAGACGTGTACCTGTCGGGCAAGCACGAGCCTAAGGTTTTGAAGCGCCAAGAAAAGCCGCTTGAACAGATTCAGGTGGCGCTTGGTTTTCCTATTCCAGGCCGCGTTCATGAGGATTCCTACGCTATTAAAGTGCTAGCCAGTATTCTTGGGGGTACAATGAGTTCACGGTTGTTCATCCAGGTTCGTGAAAAGCGGGGTCTTTGTTACACGGTACGGGCTAACGCGGAGCAGTATGATGATGTGGGCTTGCTCTCGGTGCGGGCTGGGCTTGATGCCAAGCGTTTGCCGTTAGCAGCTAAGACCATCATGGCCGAGCTCAAGAAGATTGCTAAAGACGGTGTGACAGCTAAAGAGTTGTCTGATGCTAAGGAGCACTGGCGCGGGGCTTTGACCTTACAGCTGGAAGATTCTTCCTCAAGGGCTGAGTTTTTTGGTCGCCAAGAATTGTTTGAGGGTCAGGTGGAGACTTTGGACGCGCGGATGAGCCGGGTGAATGCGGTTAAGTCTGCTGATGTAAAGCGCGTGGCTCGTGAGTATTTGAACCCGGCTAGAATGTCACTCGCGGTCATTGGTCCCTATAAGACAGACGCTGAGGTATTAAAAATGTTCGGCATCAAGTAGGGAAGTGATAAAGTTGTGTAGTGGTTGAGGCGAGAACACTATGAAATACATTGTCGCGAACTGGAAGATGAATCTTGGGATTAGGGAGTCAGTCGCGCTAGCCCGCGGCACGCTTTTGGCGCTGCAGGGCAAAGAGGTGGTGCCGGAGGTCATTCTTTGTCCGTCGGCTACGGCTCTGTCTGAGGTCCATAAGACGCTATCTAGGACCAGGATGCATCTTGGGGCCCAGAATGTTGGCCCGGCCCGCGCTGGGGCCTTTACGGGCGAATCAGGGGTGGCTCAGTTAGAGGACGCCGGCTGTGTTTATGCCATCATTGGTCACTCTGAGCGTCGGGCTTTAGGCGAGAGTGCGGAAACAGTTAGTAAGAAGTTAGCGGCTGTGTGGGAGTCAGTAAGTCTGATTCCTATTCTTTGCGTGAGCGAATTAGCGGAGCTCGGGCCATCGCTGTCCCGGATTAAGCCGTCTAGAAAGAAGCTATTTGTAGCCTATGAACCTACTTCGGCCATAGGTACTGGTCATCCCGCCACGCCAGCTGACGCGGTCAGTGAGCTAACTAAGTTAAAGGCCGAATTAGGACGGCTTGGTTTCGCTGAGGAAAATTTGGTGTTGCTGTACGGCGGATCAACTAATGCGGAGAACGCTTATTCGTATTTGCGGGAGCCGGTGGTGGATGGATTGTTGGTTGGTGGGGCTAGCCTGAAGGTTCAGGAGATCCACGGCATCATTGCCGCCGCGCATGAGGTTATAACTGCCAAGAGCGACGTATGGTCTTAACCATCATTCTTATTGGGCTGTTAGTTTTATCGCTAGGAGTACTTTTGGGCCTTCTTTTTAAGAAGGCACCGAGTGTTTTAGTGATTGACCCAAATTCATCTAAGGATGTTAAGGCCAAAGAGTTGAAGCGAGATATTTTGAAAAAACGTCTAGAGAGAGCTACGGCTGTGCCGTTATCTAGCGCTAGGGAAGTGCTGATGTCGCCCTTTATTTTGCTGCAGAGAGGGGTGCGCGGAGTGGCTGGCAAGCTTAAGACCTTGGAGCGAGCCTACGTGGAAATTCAGAAAAGTGGCAAGCCGGTAAATAATGACGCGGTGCGGCAGTTATTTGAGGAGGCTGAGTTAGCCTTTAGAACCGGGAAGACGGATGATGCGGAAAAGAAGTTGATTGAACTCATTAGCCTTAACCCTAAGCACGCTGAGGCTTTTGAATTGTTAGGTCGGGTGTACTTGCAGACCAAAGATTACACCTTGGCCCGTGAGACGTTACTGCACGTTCTGAAGCTGACTCCAAAGAATGCCAGCGCCTACGCTAGTTTGGGCGAGGTGGCCGAGTTAGATGGCCAGCAGGAGGTCGCTTATGAGGCCTATAAGAAGGCTATGGACTTGAGTCCAAACAACCCGAAGTATTTAGACTTTTTTATTTCTACCGCTATCACTTCTGGCAATTTTGAGGAGGCTACACAGGCTTTGCACAAATTGATCGAAGTGAACCCGCAAAACAAAAAGATCGCAGAATTTTCTGCGATCCTTTTCCGTTAGTCCGGAGCTTACTTAGTCTCTTTGTGCGGAGTGTGCTTCTTGCACGGCTTGCAGTGCTTTAAGAGCTCTAGGCGGTCCTTAAGCGTTTTCTTGTTCTTCTTTGAGCGGTAGTTCAAAGACTTACAGACCGTGCACTCCAGTTTGATTAGGTTATCTTGGGACATAATGAGGTGAAACCAGGTTTCAGAGGTCAGGTTTCAGGTTAGTGAAAATCGGGAGAATAGTATTAAAACTAGCTAAACTTGTCAATTCTTTATCCCTTAAGCAATCTGGAGCCGACAGTCGGGCTTGAACCGACGACCTACGGTTTACAAAACCGTTGCTCTACCAACTGAGCTATGTCGGCCTAA
>CAYGEQ010000006.1:7447-12703 GCA_964348985.1 uncultured Gammaproteobacteria bacterium
GACGACCTACGGTTTACAAAACCGTTGCTCTACCAACTGAGCTATGTCGGCCTAAAAGTAGAAAAAGGGTATCACAGCCCTGTAAGGATTGCAATTGACTCCCCGTATAGGTCTTGCTACACTTTCCCCGCATTTCATCACCTGGGACACAATAAAATGACTTTTATACTAGGAGCCGACGAGGCTTCTGTAGTGACTGTATTTTGGAAAGCCGCTAAAATTGTTTTATGCAAGGAGACGCGAGGACCGAAGTGAGACGTACTGAGTAGGTACGGCGAACGAGGACCGGAGCGACGACACAGCAGAAAACTATTTTAGGGGCTTTCCAGTAGGCCGTTGTAGCTCAGTGGTAGAGCACTTCCTTGGTAAGGAAGAGGCCATGGGTTCAATCCCCATCAACGGCTCCAGATTCAGGGTAGATACTCAAGCGGTCAACGAGGGGAGACTGTAAATCTCCTGGAGCAATCCTTCGTAGGTTCGAATCCTGCTCTACCCACCAAAAACCTCCTAGTAATAGGAGGTTTTTGTATTAGTCAGTGTATTGACTCTTCTGAATGACGGTTGTATGTTTTTAGCTGGAGGAACTCATGCGTCCAGACATCGTCGCATTTACCACCGTTAGGCAGGGCAACCCTTCGTCTACGATCGAGGCTGTGCGCGCAGAAGTAGCCCTCGATACCATGAAGCAGCTTCAGGTTCACGCTATCCCATGCGTCGTTGTGTACAAGGACTGTGATAGCAATTACCTCAAGAAGCTCAGCAGTCTCGGCGCAGAGCTAGTACCTGAAATTACACACGGCATGGGCAATGCGAGACGTGAAGCATTGCAACAAGCACGAGCAAAAGCACAGGAGGGGACATATCTCCTGTGGCTGGAACCTGAAAAACCCGACATCCCACGTTACGCGGAAGACATGGCTAGGCGCATGGTTGATAGTGGATCGCTACTCGGTCTGTTCAACAGGAGCGACGCCAGCATGGACAGCTACCCCTCTGAACAGGCTCACTACTACCTGTTCTGTCGGGCAGTGGCGAGCGCGCTCGCTGGATTTGATATCGATTACGCCTTCGGTCCAATGATGCTGCACCGAGACGCCACAGATCAGTTCCTGAGCTATAAGGGGCAATATGGCGATGTATGGGACTCGATCTTGGTGCCGAGAATCCCGTTCATTAAGCAGGGGCTAGTCACGACATTCGAAACTGACTTCAAGAATGATCGGAGAATGACGCGGATCGAATCAGGCGATACTGACATCGTCCTGAAACGCCTGCAGCAGTTCAACAACGTCATTCCGTCACTTATCGCCGAGTGGAGGCGGTTCTGATGGAGCTATGTCTTCGTCGGGTCATGCGAGGGGCTGTGCTCCGCATGGCTCGACGACCCTTTTATGCAAATACCAAAAGACATTTCACTTACAAAAAACGCCCAATACTGTATTGCTTGTTTTTATGAGGGGGTTGATCGATTTTTTGAAGATGAAAAAACCTTTTATCGCTGTTCTTCATGCAAACACGAGGATCCCAGAAGTCTCGTGATGGATGATAAAGTGACTTCCTGGGTGGACGAAGAAGCACGGTACTGGCACGAGAGTGTTGGTGTTTTAATACAGAATACAAAAGGCGAAATCTTCTGCATCCTGCGTAAAATCTATCCCTTTGTCTATGCCCTGCCTGCCGGACACCTAGACGCTGGAGAGGATCCTGAACAGGCGGCGGCAAGAGAGACGAGAGAAGAAATCGGTCTTGATAAATTGGCACTAAAAAATCTCGGCCGGTTTCCAATCTACGGAGATAAATGTCGCCGAGGCTGTGACGACCATATGTGGAATCTTTTTCTCCATGATCAAGCAGATGATTTTGAGCCTCAACTATCAGATGAAGCGTTAACCTGGAAATGGCTTTCAAAAAATGAACTTCAGTCACGGGACGACATTGCCTATCCGTTGAAATATATTATTGAGCATCACGGTCATCAAATACAGGGACAGGGTAAAGAACCAAAAATTAATAAACATAAAACCTCCTAGCAATAGGAGGTTTTTGTATAGCGTAATTTTAAGGAGTGTATAATAATAAAAGTTTATTATTATCTATTTATATATGCATGGAGGAAGCATGTGTGGTTGTCCGCATCACAAGTTGGTACCTTTGGTGATGGTGATTGTGGGTTCGGCCTTTTTATTAGAATCACTAGATGTGTTAACAGCAGCTACGGTTAGCATGGTTTGGCCAATTGGTTTGATTTTAGCTGGGCTTTCTAAGCTGAGTGGCGGCATGTGTAGTTGCTGCGCCATGAAGAAGAAGTAAACGTTTGTAAACCAAAACCGATACCTCGTTCGGAAATGGAGTCGGATTACCTCCTAACATTTCCTCACAAGGTATCGGTTTTGGTTTTTGTTTATTAGTTTTTGAACTCTGCTTTCATGTGTCTCATGAAGGGATGGGGTCCATGACCAGCGGGGAGGAACCCGGCTGGAAGACCGTTATCTGCGGCCCACTTTTTCAGTTCTTCTTTTTGCGCTTTCATCGTTTCTCTCATCTCTTCTGGCGTTTTACCGGTGAGCTCAGGCTTGTTTGCTTGCAGTTCAGCTAGCTTGGCAGTGATGAGGTCTGCCTGTGCTTGAGTTAGCTTGCCGTCAGTTACCGCCTGCGCTAATTTCTCAGTAGCGTGTTCGGCGAATTCAGCTTTGCGCTCGGCCTGGCCCAGGGACCGCTGTTCATCAAATACTTGCTGAACATCATCAATGTTTAGATTGAACTTAGAGGCAATAGCCTGGACTAAGTTATCCATGCCTGGGCGATGATTTGGTTCAGCTGCCAAAGCGGTGCTTAAGCCGAGTGAACCGGTGCCAAGAGCGGCAGTGGCGGCGGCGGCCATGAAAACTTTTTGCACGTTATTCATAGAGTGTAAGATGAAGGTTTAGAGCTGAGCGCTCACCCTGTACTACACCCACTGTGTATTATTATTTCAAGTCTACGTTTTCAAGCCGAAACCTCTTTTAAGCAGCGTGAGTGATAGCCAGGTTAGGCCGCTAGCCACTAAGACTAAAATAACCCCACTAATCAAGACTGAGGTGTCTGCAGTGCCCGAGAAGCCGTAGCGGAAGCCATCAATCATGTAGACGATTGGATTAGCGTAAGAGACATTACGCCAGAAGGGTGGCAGGAGGCTGAGGCTATAGAAGACTCCACCTAGATAAGTTAAAGGCGTCAGGACGAAGGTGGGAACAATACCCACGTCATCGAACTTTCGAGCAAAGAGGGCATTCAAGAAGCCTAAGAGCGAGAAGATGATGCAGGTCATGAACAAGAAGAACAGGAAGGCGCCTAGGTGCTCAATACGTACTGGTGTGAAGAGAGCGGAGACTAGGAAGACGGCTCCGCCTACCACCACACCGCGGACCACGCCACCGGTGATGTAACCAGCCAAGATAGCCCAGGGCTTCATGGGCGAGACCAAGATCTCGTCTATGTTGCGCATGAACTTAGCGCCAAAAAATGAACTCGCCACGTTACTGAAGGAATTAGTGATAGCGCTCATCATGACTAGCCCCGGCACTAGGAAGGCTGCGTAACTCATGCCGGACACCTGGCCGATCTGTGAACCAATTAAACCCCCGAAAATAATGAAGTAGAGAGATTGGGTGACCACGGAGGGCAGGATTGTTTGGGTCCAAATGCGGAAGATACGGTGGGTCTCTTTGCGGACTATGGTTAGATAGCCAATGACGGTAGGATTGCTCATACTATTTAGCGCCGTTAGTCACGTGCATATAAAAATCTTCTAGTGAGGCGGAGCCAGCTTCAGCCATGAGTAATTTAATCTCGCCAGCTTTGACCACGGTTCCTTCTTTAAGAATCACCACGTCTTTACAGAGTTTCTCTGCTTCTTCTAGGTAATGGGTGGTTAGCAAAATAGTAGTGCCGTTGGCGTTCAATTTCTGTATAAATTCCCACATTGAGCGGCGGAGCTCTACGTCCACTCCGGCGGATGGTTCATCGAGTAGCAGTAATTTAGGCTCATGGATGAGGGCGCGCGCAATCAAGAGGCGGCGTTTCATGCCACCTGACAGGGTTTTGGATTGGGTGTGGCGTTTATCCCACAGGCTTAGCTCTTTCAGAATCTTTTCGGCTCGTTCTAGGGCGAGTTTGCGCGGTACGCCGTAGTAGCCAGCTGCATCAACTACTATGTTAAGTACCGTTTCAAAGATACTGAAGTTCATTTCTTGGGGGACAACGCCAATTAACGCCTTGGCGCGTTCTGGTTCTTTATCTATATCCACCCCGAACACTTTGGCTGATCCGCCGGTTTTATTAACCAGTCCAGTTAAAATACCAATGATAGTAGTTTTGCCGGCTCCGTTAGCACCCAGCAGCGCGAATATCTCTCCTTGCTTCACAGTTAGGGTAACGCCCTTAAGGGCTTGGGTGCCGCCCTTATACGTTTTCACTAAATTACTAAGATCCAGTGCATTATCCATAAGTATCATTTAGTTGAGTTGAGAATATACAATCATTCCGGCCACTCAACAATGGTACCCATTTTTTGCTCAATTTCATCAGCTTTTCTAAGTCTGGCAATTTGGCTACGGTTAAGAATGGGCGAATGGGGAATGCTTAAAAGATATTCTGGAATATACCAAATTGACTCATCGCTTGTTTCCCAGCCACGCTTGTCAAAGCGGGCCAGATTGACTGGTTTGGAAAAAGTGCGCAGTGTCTTGGCGCGAGTAGACTGCAAGAAGTATTCGTGAAAGTAGCTCATGACTAGTTCACGGATAGTTTTATAGATTGGTTCCCGGTAGCGCAGAACTCCGTGATTTGTTTTAGAAATTGCGCCCCAGTGTCCGTGTATTTGGTAAACCGCAATCACGTGATCGTAATCATTGGCGGTGGATACCAGGTCCACTATAAGCGGCGGGAAACCGTTGGCCCTGAGGGCTGAGGCGGCGAACATGGCGCCTTCAATGCATTGGGCCTCACGCATTTTTAGAACCTGCTGAGGCGATAGGCAGGTGTCATTGTTACCACTGACCCGGTAGGTGAGGCTATTAACAAAGTCTTGTATTTTGGCGGGGGTGGAGAGCTGTTTAAGCAATCTATTTTCTTCCGGAGTCCAGGCGGGCATATTGGGCTAATAAACTTGGCTACTCGGCTCATTTTAGCAGATGTTTAGTTAGATAGTGAGTTGCCAAATTGGTTAATTTAGTGTATGGTGCGGACCGCGTCGTCGGGCGTTACTTTTGTCAGCCC
>CAYGEQ010000006.1:12803-19631 GCA_964348985.1 uncultured Gammaproteobacteria bacterium
GGTTAATTTAGTGTATGGTGCGGACCGCGTCGTCGGGCGTTACTTTTGTCAGCCCGGGACCGTAGATTCTACGAGCCCGGGGTTGGACGGATGGATACGCTTGAGGACGCAAAAATTTAATCTTGTTCGCCATACGGCGAGTTTTTGCGTTATGGAATACCTCTCAACAGTGCATGAAGTGTCAGGCGAATTAACCGGTTTGGTGTTGCCGCGAGGTGAAGCTATTGCTAATAAGGAGTGGTGTATGTCCACGAATATCTTCGTGGTTAATGAGCATGGGCAAATTCTTTGCCACCAACGATCCCTAGGTAAAGAGCGTTACCCGGGGGTGTGGTCAACTCATTTGGGTGGTCACGTTTCAGCTGATGAAACCTTTGAAACTAACGCCCAGAAAGAAGTAGAAGAAGAGGCGGGTGTTAAGGTTGAGCCAAATCAGTTATTGGCTTGGCGAACCACCCGTCTTCCACTGGCTAGACTTTGGGTACGTGAGTTTGTGACTTACTTGAATTTGCCGGTCGAGGCTTTTACCCCTCAGCCCGGTGAGGTAGAGAAGTTTGCCTGGTTCAGTGCGGAAGAAATTCTAGAGAGCCGACGCCTTAATCCATCAGCTTGGATGGCTGGGACGCATGACTTCGCTACGGAGTACCACTGTTTAAGGGCAGTCTTAAGCAGCGCACATACGCTTGGGCACGTTGATATCTGTCCGGCCCTTACTAAATGGGGCGGTCCAAGCCGCTAAGGGCTGATGGTGCCGACTAGCTGCGTAAAGAGAGCAATTATAGTTTGGTAATTAGCCAGGAGTAGCACGAATAGAACTGTGTAGACGAAGACGTTAGCGGTTTCGTATTTAGAGACAAATTTAAGCGCGCTCCCAAAGGCCTTATTAGGCACAAAGGGCGTGCCGTTAAAATTAGTAGCAGCCCAAATTTCGTCTAGAGTGAGGTGGGCTAGGTAACCCAGGGTGATGGATAGTCCTAGGATGAAGGCGTGCCAATCAGTAAAGTTAAGATGGGTGGCTAAGAGAAAAAGCAGTAAGCCAAAGATCAGGCTGGCCGGGACCGAGTGGGTCATGCCGCGGTGACGAGTAAATTTTTTAAAGACTGGGCCAACTATTTTCCAGGTGAAGAGTACGGCGACTGCTGTCCAGAGAATCAGGTACACGTAATTTAGGTCTAAAAAATGCCAGGCAAAGAGCCAGGCCATGACGCCAGACAGGAGCGATAATGAACCGAAGGCTACGTTAAACGGAATGCCGGAATCACTATCAATATCTGGTAGGACTGCGCCCACACTGACCGCTAAGACGGCTAGCGCAAAATAGCTCCAGTCAGTTGGTACTAGGGCGAGGGCGGAGAGAGCGAGGACGTCCACGACGCCCAAAGTCAGACCAACTGAGACATGGGTTTTAAAGCTGGCCATACGGCTTAGTATTTTCTAAAGGTCCAGAGTGAGTTGGCTGAAAAGTTCCAACAGATGACCACCGCAATGATTAAAACTTTAGCTAGAACGTACCACAGCCCAGCTTCTAACAGGACATACATGAGTGAGGAGTTAATGAGCAGACCCACTATTGAGACGGCTAGAAACTTGGCCATTTGTTTGATGAGCGCGGATTCTTTGTTCCGATACGTCCAAAAGCGGTTCAGTAGATAATTATTTATGACAGCTAAGAGAAAAGCGGGGAGGCTGGCGGCCAGCGGGTGTATTTTGCCCACTTCGACCAAAAAAATTAAGACGCTGAAGTCAATCACTGTTCCGGAAGCGCCGACCACGGAGTAGCGAATAAAAGTAGACAGAGTAAAATGAGCAAATTTATTTTCTGACATAACTACCGTTGGTAGAGTCGGCGAATTTTGAAGACGTCGCTTAGCACTTGTAGCGGATCAGAGAAGCTTTGTACTTTCGAGCCGGGGACGTCAGCCCATTCTACTGGAACCTCACAAACTGTATAGTTTTTTAGTTTGGCTTTGTAGAGTACTTCAATATCAAAACTCCACTTAGGAAAATGTTGTTCCTGCAATAAGTCTTGGGCCACGTTCGTCTTAAACAGTTTGAAACCACATTGGGTGTCATGAAACGGCAGGCCGGTGACTAGCCGAATTATTTTGTTACCGCCTTTCCCGATTAACACGCGGAAGAGTGATTGGCGAGTGAGAATGACAGAGCCGGGGACGGCGCGTGAGCCAATGGCTAGATCACAGTGTTGTTTGCTCAGGGTAGTTTGAAGCTTCTTAAGTTCTTTTATGGGCGTAGCCAAGTCTGCATCAGTGAAGAGCACTAATTTACCTTTGGCTGCTAGCACGCCCGTTCTGACAGCTGCGCCCTTGCCTTGATTGATGGCGTGTACCAGTAGAGTTACTCGACCATCCTTAAGATATTGCTGAATAGCTTTTTGCGAACCATCTCGGCTGCCGTCGTCGACTAAAATTAGTTCTACACTGGGTAGATGTTTATCTGCATAATCAAGGATCTTGGCTAGGCTTTTTGGTAAGCGTACAGCCTCATCCTTAAAGGGAATGACAATTGATAATTCCGGGTTAGACATACAATTAACCGGCCCAGTAGTTAGCCACAAAAAGCAGTGTATAGAGACCGAGGAGCAGAATAGAAATAAGCATCCAGGTTTTCTTAAAGAGCGAGTCCTTGATAGAGGCCAAGAGCAACATGATAGGGAAGAGGACAATAATGTAGCGCCCTACACTCATGAAGGTGCCAGTGACGATGGGTACGAGGATACCGAGGAAGGTGTAGACCGCATATGACAGTCTAAACTTTTTCCAAATTAATAAGGTGCAGACTAAGGTGAAGATAATGAAGGCGGCGTCCAGGTAGAAGTTAACGCTGGCTGGGGGAGTGGCCCGGAGAAAGTGATCACCGGCTAATTTGAACCCTCGGCCCCAGTCTTCCTGCACGTCCAAGAAGAGAGTGAAGCTACCAAATTTGATCCAGTGAAATAGAAAGAAAGAAGCCGTGCCGGCTGGGATGAGGGCGAGAGCTAAGATGTCCGGTTTCAGTCCGCGCTTTTCTTTGGTCCAAGCCAGGACGTACTCGATAAACATAGGGATGACGAGCAGTAAACCGGTAACGCGAGTAAGCGCCGCTGCCATGCCAAAGAGTGAGGCTACAACGAAGTTTCTTTTGAGCGCAAAGTAAAAAGAACTCATGGCCATGAGCAAGAACAATGATTCAGTGTAGATGGAGTTTAGGAAGAAGGCGGTGGGAAAGATGAGTAGGAGAAATTGCACTTCTTCCGGATCTAATTCGGGGTGATGTTCTTTAACGTATTTATAAGTCAGCAGCAGAACGCCGAGTAGGGCGGCGGCACTGACGAACCAGCCAGAGAGCGGGAAGCCGAGGATGAGCGCGAACACCCAAACCAAGCCAGGGTAGAGAGGGAAGAAGACAATGTTAGATAGCTTGTCTGGGCCGTTATAGACGTAGCCATCTTTAGCCAGATTTAGATACCAGTTGGAGTCCCAACGTTTGTGTAGGTCCACTAGATCAGTTCCGCGCATGACTGGAAAGTCATCCGGCCATATCCATTTGTATGCAGTGTCCGTGGTTAGGTTGACGCGGTTGCTGCTGATGACCGCGAAGATGTTTATAGCTGTTAGCCACAGGACAAATAACAAAACAGTTCTCTGCCACCACTGCACCTTAATTTTAGGCATAAATTTACGGCTACGCACTGATTTGCTAGAAGGATAGCATATTAGCTAATGTTAGCTATAAAATAGCTAAAATACATTGACAAAAGGCCATTTTTCTGCTATTATAGCCGGTTGCTTATTCTTGAACTAGAGACAAATATGTTCAATAAATTTATCACTAAATTGATTGCAGTATCAGTTTTTGGCCTAATTCTTTTGCCGGCCCAGTTTGTGCAGGCACAGGTAGTTTGGGCTAATCCAGACCAGTTGATTAAAAACGTCCAGAATGCCCAGTCTGTGGACTTTAGCATGGATGCTGATTTTAAGGTTTTGAGCACCACCTCGGCTCAGTCTACTACTGCTCATCTTGAGCTTGATGGTGCTGCTGATGCGGATCGTATTAGCGCCTTCCAAACTGTTTTCTCCATGGCTAGCCGGGATAGTAAACCAACCGAGCGGAAGAGCTCTGTGGTGATCACTCCAGAGGCCGTGTACTTCACCGAGGACGGTGTTTGGTATTTTATTGAGCAGAAGTCTGCTTATGGTTTGCCAACCGAGCGTGAGCTGGTAGAGAGTGCAGCGAATTTTAAGCTGTACATGCAGGAAATGTTTAATCGCGGTGTGATCACTTTTCAGATGGAAAGTGTGGACTTCGTGAACGGCAAGATGGCTGTACGTTATGGCTACACGGTGAACTCTGATAAGTTCATCACTTACTTACTTGAAAAGAAAGCTATTAGTTCTGATCAAGCTACCGAGGCCCGAGCTACGGCTCAGGGTGTAGTGATTAACGGTAAGTTTTGGGTTGATACTGCCGCTATGTTGCCGGTGAAGCTAACGGTTGAGGCGAGCGCTACTCATGGTTCAGAGCGCGGAGAATTGAGCGCTGTTATTAGCTTCAATAGCTTTAACCAGCCGGTGACAATTGCCGTTCCCAAGAATGCGAAAGACTATAAGCAGTCTTACGCTCCTGAGCTGAAGGCCAAGCCAGTGTCTATTAAGACCGACACTGATAGTGATGGTCTGACGGATCTTGACGAGAAGAACACTTGGAAGACAAATCCAAATAGCTCTGATACTGATGGCGATGGTTACTCCGATAAGACGGAAGTCATTAACGGTTATAACCCACGTGGTGCTGGTAAGTTAGACTCCGATTACGATGGTTTGTCTGACTACAGTGAGCTGACCATGCACAAGTCTGATCGTTATAACTCAGATACGGATGGCGATGGTTATTCAGACGGTCTAGAAGTAGCTAATGGCTACAGCCCGATTGGTCCGGGACGTAAATAATGGTTAATTAAAGAAACCCTCGCATGATGCGAGGGTTTCTTTTTACTTACTGGTGCTTAGCGCAAGCTGGTGCGCATTTTCATGGCTGATGAGCTAACTGACTCACCGGAGGCTAGGGGTTCGCCCTGGGCAAAACGGTGGAAGATGGTAGCTGGGAGATCAATTACGTATTGTGCCCAGTTCTGACCAAAGGCGCTGATTGCAATGGCTTCAGTTGGGATGAGTCTGATGGTGGTTTGACCAGCTGACTCTTCTAGCATGTAGACGTTTGGATTGTCCTGAATTTTTACCAAGACGGTTCCAGCCTTTGGCAACATTGGGGTGCTGAGCTGCAAGGTTGCTAGGGTAGCGTCTGTTACCCAGACTACTTCGCTCCAGGAGGAGTGCCAGGTGAAGAAGGTGGTAGCGTCCCAGAATGGTCGGCGGGCACCATCTTCAATGTGGTAAACGGTGTCATAAGACGGTGAGCGGATGACCCAGCCATTTTTAACGGCTGAAATCTCTTCCATAGAACCATCTACTGGTGATCGGCCACTTACTCCAGAGCTTAGAGCTACTTTCCGGCCGGAGTTATCAAGCTCGTAAGTTGCTGAATCGTCAGTGGTGTCAGTCGCGTCAGTCTCGGTTGGTGTTTGTTCACCAATGCTGGTGTTAGCAGCAGATGAAGAAGTAGTTACCTGAACGGTATCAGTTACTAGCACGGCTCCGGTAGAGGAAAGGCCTTCTAGGGTCAGCGTGGCAGTACCTAGTCCAGTTGGTACGTTCCAGATGCTGGTGGTGCTGGTATTGCTGAGATCATCAGCAATTTCTACGGTTTCACCGGTAGCGGTCAAGTAAGAGAGACGCATGGTGCTGACGCCCAGGCCGTGAGCGTAGTAGCTGACGGTGTTTGGGCCAGGGGCAAGTACCGCGTTATCAGCTGGAGTCTGGAGGGTTACGCCAGGTGAGCTAATAGTGTTCAAGTTTGAGGTTGAGCCTTGTGAGCCACCAGCAGTGGAGATAGTGAAATCCCACACGCCATCTTGAGGGCCGGTAGTGACGAGCTGGGTGACGTCACCAGCAGCTGCGTCAATTTGGGCGCTGACTAGACTGACGGTGATGTTAGTACCGCGGACGAAAGGGGCAGAGTGAGTGAGCGTGGCTACCGTGTTGCTAACAGTGAAGGCTGAGGTCCAGGCGCCGGCGTCCTGAGAGACGGTGAATTCCGTCTCCTCAGCGAAGGTGGTGTTCATGGCTTCTGAGAAGGTCACAACCACTGGGGCAGTTTGGGTTACTGTGGTCACGTTTTCAACTGGCGAGACAGAGACTACTACTGGAGCCATGTTGTCAGCTTCAGTGTTCACGGCTCCGCCAGCGTCACCGGTGGCAATGGTGTTCATTTCTTCGTCAATGGCATCTCTGATACAGATGGTACAGGTTTGGTTACCAGTTTGTTGGGTGTAAACCAGTTCTACGGCGTTGGTAGTGACGCCGTTTGTATCCACTACTAGATCGGCATCGGCTTGATCCAAGTTAACGCGGATGAGGACGGGGTTAGCGGTGGCGGCTGAAGTAATGGAAACTGAGCTAATGGTGACGGCGTTGCCAGCCTGGGTGACGCTCAGGCCGTGTGGGGATGCGCCCTCTAGGGACCATGTTTCACCGTTTGGGTTAGCAATGGAGAAGGTGATTCTATCCACCTCACCGTCAACCGTAACAACGTCAAAGAGGTCAATGTTGCTAGTTGCACCATCTCCAACGGCAGCCGCGGCTTGCTTAGGAGTTAGTGACTGAATAGGCAACGTGACCAATAAGGCAATCAATACGATAAAAATCTTGGACGGATACCAGGAAGCACTAGACATAGCTCAATAGTAAAAGAATCATGGGCAAAGTATAACAT
>CAYGEQ010000007.1:0-1485 GCA_964348985.1 uncultured Gammaproteobacteria bacterium
GGGTCACACCTATTTCTTGAGTCAGACTCGAGGCATAAGTGTGACTGTGCTACCCGGCACTGTTCACATCCCACCCCCCGCTCCGCCAGGAGAATGAAAATGTTCCTCTGTCATTTCGCCCACCAAGAAGTCCGGGGCATCACCCTGGACCAGAACGGTGCCTTCAATGGCATCGGCCGAGACGCCAACGGGCTCCTCTGCGAGCTGGCGATGGCCAACGTCGCCGCCTGTGAAGACGCCAAGCCGCGTCGCCACCATGCGTACATCACTCCCGAGCTCCTGCTCGACGAGGACGATGCCTACGCCGGCATCGACTTCAAGCGGAGTGACGGTGAGTACGAGACCTCGGTGCCGAGCACCGAGCCCGACCAGTACGAGCGCATGGCGCTCATGTACGGCGGCGACGACTGGGGGCTGGACGGCCACCTCGAGCCTCTCACCATGGTGGTGATTGCGGAGCTGGTCAAGGACTGGCGCCGCGAAGACCGCGATGGTGAGCTCGAAGAGCACGCTGAGGCCTACCGGCCCAAGATCCGCCACGTGGTGGAGGAGAACCCGGGCGTGGTCTCCGTGCTGTGCCAGCGGGAACGCAGCCGCGGCCGGCACCGTGCCGAGAACGTTAGCTGGAAGTTCGCCGCCCGGCGGACCGGCCAATTCCGCTCGGCCAGCAACCAGCGTCGTCTGGACAAGCTGGACATCGCGGAAGACTGCTGACCACGTACTCGTGAACTGAGGATTACGCCTCCGTTCACGGGTCACACATATTTCTCGAATTAACTTCGAGGCATGCGTGTGGCCCTTACAATTTTCCGCACTTCTCTGGAGGAGAGAGATGAAACACAGTTCTACGCAAGTGGCGCTGTGTTTCGGCAACTTGGCAGAGAACTGGGCTCCGGCTCACTTTTCCTGCAGATGTAGTTGTCACAGCCCACACCGTCTTCGGCCGGTCACTGAGCTCCTCTCCCCAGGGATGTGCGGAAAATCAAACCAACAGGTTTCAGGTATCAGGTTATGGAGTGGATTCTTTAAAGAATTTATTCCTCAACCCGAAACCTGACACCTGACTTCTCCCTACTTGGAGGTTCTCATGTCTGATCACGGTCACAGTGGTGGCGGAGACCACGGCCCCGCCAAACCAAAAGGTGGCGGTCACGTTGGTGGTGGCGGTGGCGGAAGCCTCACGCTCTCCCTCCAGAACGGCCTCTTGCTGTTCTTCGGAGCCCCGCTCGCAGTCCTCGGCATTGGCTGGATGATCCAAAACCCAGGCGCGGTCATGGTCGCATTCGACGGCGTCGTCAAGAGCGGGTTCCTGATCGTCTTCATCCTCTACCGACTAGCCTGGACCTTCCCGCTCGTAAAGCACGAGGATGAGCCCTGGTTAAAGGAAGCCCTCATCACGCTCTTCCTCCGGTCGCCAGCATGGGTCACAGCGTCTTGTCTTATCCTGTACCTCTGGATCAGAACGGCGCACACCAGCTGGCACCC
>CAYGEQ010000007.1:1585-3078 GCA_964348985.1 uncultured Gammaproteobacteria bacterium
CACTAGGCACAAGCTGACGCCTTAAGCTCAGCTCGAATCACCCCCGCACACGCTGTACGGGGGTGGTTTTATATTGACCATCAGGTTTCAGGTGTCAGGTGAGGGACTGTGACTTTTCTGAATTGGACTCCTTGTTCAGGCTCCACAACCTGAAACCTGACACCTGATTATTTCAGTTTCTCTGCTAGCTGCTTAGCGTAATTCCAAGCTAGTTCCAGTGTCCCCCGGCAAACACCCGCTATTTGGGCCGAGTGAATCTCCACCGCAATGATGTCATCTTTATAAGAAAAGAACGCTACGCGGTCTCCACACACGGTCATCTCGCCCTCTATGGGCAACGCTCCGGGTGGCAAAATCACCGTATCCATGCCAGGGATGGTCGGCACCGCTAAAGGATCAGCGGTCACAAAAATTGTCCGAATTTTACGCGGAGCCGCTTTTAGAGTTTCTCGGTACTCGTCTGTCTTTTCTGCATCATGCAGCTTCAAGAAAGCATCTAACCCCACCATCTGAATATAGTCACCTGGGAGTTCACCGTATTCTTTTTGTAGCTGCCTTAGTCCATGCAGTCCTTCTCTATACCTCACACGAGGGCGCGGTCCCATGGGCGAATAAAGCACATTCAGCATGGGTACAATGGCCACTGCGTCGGTCAGTCGCTTCTCCAGCACGTCCTGTTGCTCCTCTAACATTTTCAAAATTCTCTCCGGCGGATGTGGAAAATAACGCCGACCAAACTCCCCCTCGCCAACCGTGGCGTACCCCTTAGTAATTAACTCAGCTAAAATGTCATACACGGTGGCACGTGGCAATCCGGTTTCCGTGGCCACTTCCTGAGCGCTAGCCCCGGCATGTGACAAGAGCGCAATAAATATCCGCGCCTCTTTGTCGGCAAACCCTAATCGCGCCAGACCTTGCAATAACTCTTCTTGCATACTAGACGCTACGCAATGCTTCCCAGGTCAGCCGAGCCGTTTCTGTCCACGAATATTTCTCAGCTTGAGCTTGACCCCTCAAGGCAAGCGAGGCTCTAAGCTCAGCGCTCTCTGCTAACAGCTTCATTTTTAAGGCGAACGCGGTCGGATCACTCGGTAAAGCATATTCACTAGCCGAACCGGCAATCTCATGAAAAACAGGAATATCACTCACGAGAGTCGGCACACCAAGCTTCATTGCATCAAGAATTGGTAAACCGAAACCCTCATCATGCGAAGGAAACACGAACGCCAAAGCGCCCGCATAGAGACTGGAAATCTGCTCAGCTGGCACATATCCTAGATGTACGGGTTTGGCGTCGCCAAACCCCTTCGCCAGATCCAAAATTTTCTCTCCTCCATATCCTAGACCTCCAGCCAGAATCAACTTGGTCGTATCGCCGGCGGGCATGGATTCCTTATACCGTCTGAACGCCTCCACGAGCGTACCTACATTTTTCTTTTCCTCAACTCGTCCAACATACAAAAAATACTGTCCCAAATCTGCCGGCGAAACCT
>CAYGEQ010000007.1:3178-4301 GCA_964348985.1 uncultured Gammaproteobacteria bacterium
GTGGGATTAGCTTTAAGCAAAGCCGAAGCATCTATGCCGTAAACCATAATTCTAGGGTTATAAAGGATAATAGAGGGTTATCACACCCTCTACAACCCTTTATTACCTTTTATTATCCTATGCATTGAATAAGCTTCTCTTATACGCGTCTAGATTCTCTAGAGCCAAGCCGGTGCCTCGGGCCACACACAGCTGAGGGTCATCAGCTACATACGTTGGTACGCTAGTGGCCTCCGCAATCAACCTATCCATGTTACGGAGCTGGCTTGAACCGCCGGAAATAACAATACCCTTGTCCATCACGTCCGCGGAAAGTTCCGGCGGAGTCTCATGTAACACTTCTTTCAAGGCAGTAATTATTCCTTCAAGTAGAGGCTGAATAGCCTCAGTTACATCATCACTTGAAACCTCAATAATCTTCGGCAAGCCGGTGATCATGTCCCGGCCCTTGATCTCCATGCGTAGTTTTTCTTCCAGGTACATGGCCGAACCCACCCGGATTTTCATGTCTTCTGCGGTTCTCTCGCCAATAGCTAGGTTATATGTCCTACGCACAAACTCCTGGATAGCCGCATCAAATTTCACCCCGCCTATTCTGACGCTAGTTGAGGCCACAATACCACCCAAAGAAATCACGGCCATCTCACTAGTGCCTCCCCCAATCTCCACAATCATGTGACCGTTCGGACTGCCAATGGGAATATTCGCCCCAATAGCTGCCACCACTGGCTGTTTAATAATGTAAGCGGCTTTTGCACCCGCAGACAACGCAGCGTCAATCACGGCACGCCTCTCAGTAGAAGTAATGCCACCTGGCACCGCAATCATCACTTCTGGGCGAAACACACGGACTCCGCCCAAAGCTTTGTTAATAAAATAACGGAGCATGGCCTCTGTAGTCCGGTAATCCGCAATAACTCCGTCCTTAAGTGGACGACGCGCAATAATAGTGTCCGGCGTACGGCCCAACATGTCCTTAGCCTCCTTGCCCACCGCCAGCACGGACTTATCAGCCTTAGAAATAGCAACTACCGAAGGCTCATTAATAATGATCCCCCGCTTTGGGACGAACACGAGGACCGTGGTGGTACCAAGGTCAATGCCGATTTTTTTACCGAACATA
>CAYGEQ010000007.1:4401-6928 GCA_964348985.1 uncultured Gammaproteobacteria bacterium
TCAGTATCTAAAACAGTTTCAAAATGATATTTCTTGTCGCCCCAGTGAATAGGCGCTTCGGCCGGAGTGGCATCCCGTACTGCCTTACCAAAGTCCTGATCTATAGTCAAAGCGTTATCCCGAGCCCCAATCTGCTTATACACTTGTAACTTATAATCCCCGCGTTTAATGGCATCAACTACAGTCTCCGGCAAATCATAAGTGAAAGATAGAGTATGTGTTCTACCGAGGGTTACGTAAGTATAGGCGCCAAAGGTAGTAAAGCCCAAATCATCAGCCACCACCGGCGTGTCCGGCCAATTCTGTGGGTTATAGGCCGGTGCAGTGGCTACAGACCCACTAGTGGAAACTAGCTTAGAACCTAGCGGTACATAAATCCGTGTATACGTCCTATAGTCAATGGTGCGGTAATCCTTAACGGTAGCTGTATTTTTATAAGTGATGCTGACCGTAGCCCGGTAACCAGTACCATTCGGCCTAACCGTATAGTTAACGTGACGATCCACTACTCTGTCTGTTTTATAGGCCCCCATGTTTGAATCAACGGTCATGAGCACGTCATCAGAACCAACCGGGTTAAGCACACCAGCCCAGCCAGCATCCTCAAGCACCGCTTGAGTTGGTTCATCAAAGCTCATGAACGCGATCTCTTTTCTAACAAAAGCAATATGCAAGACTCTAAAGAATTCTGGCCACCGGGCTGGCGGCAGACTCTTTAAGCGGTCAACCAAAACACCGGTCATGTCTTTAATGATGGTCTTGCGTTCACTGACTGGAACATCCACACAATTAGCCCGTGTCTCGGGCGGCGCATTAGCACAATCAAAGGCCTGTTCCACTATATATTCAAGTTTGTCAGTCACGTTCTCGCCAGTAAAAGTCTCACCCCTAACCGTAATAGGCCCCACAAACTCAATCATCCTAGATAAAAAATCTGTAGTGATCCCAATAGTCCCGGCCAAATTAGGTACCGGCTGACCACCGTAAGCAAATTCCTGACGCATGAGTTGCACGCCATCTTTAGAACTCTTGGAAAAATCAGGTGACCAATTAGAATCACGGAAATACCAGTTACCCAAATTCATGAACCGCTTAAAGGGAGCTGGCGGCTCAACATGATAATCAGACCTACCGGTCACGTAAGCGTCCACTGCGTATGAGTCATCCGTCTCCATGGATTTAATGTCCCCGTTCTGCATGTTCATGAGTCCATAGTTCCCAATAAACCCTCCGCCCGGACGCAGCTCATGGTTATTCATGAAGATTAACAAAAACTGCTTCTCCTCACCTAAACCACCAAACTCCGGAGAGATGGCCGCAAATGGCACTACAATATCCACCGCGTTAATCAACTCTGGTAATTTTTGCTGTAACGGCAAAACAGCTTTAGCGAATGGCGGAGCCAAATGCAAAGACGTCAGTCTATCCAAATCCAGCTGAGCTAAGCGCAAGTTCACCTGCATCCTTCTTAACTCCGGCAAAGCAATAGCCAGTGAGTGCAACAATAAATATTTTTCGTCCTCCGTTAAAGAACTATAGGATCTGGAAGAACCGGCACTATCATTAGCCCCAATTATTCCAGAAGCGCCGTCCACCGCTGCTAAGGCATTTAAAAATACGGTCATCCCGTCATATAGAGCATCAGCCGCTTGGCTAGCCGCATCTAAAGTTGCCTCTGCGCCGCGTACCTGATCTCCGGCTAACGGAATATTTTTAACAAAGGCGAAATAATCTAAATCACCTCGCACCGCATGAATCTGGGTGACCACTTCCCCAAGCGCCACATGAGCCGCGTGCACGTCACCTAGCTCAAGCGCATCCTTAGCCTCTTCACCGGCAGCCCTCAGAGCCAAAGCATCCTTAGCCAAGCGGCCACCGCCGACACCCAAAAAAACAACACAGCCAAGTACGCTCAGTAGTAATAACAACGTAAACAAACGCCGCGCTGGATTACGGCGTGATCGTTTTTTACCTAAGCGTTGTGTCTGCTGATCCGGATTAACTTCAGGTAGCTTTGGCAGATGCACGCCTACGTCAGGGGCTAGAAAATTAGTCGGGCGCATCCCGTCTATTTTACCATGTACTGCCTAAAGATTTTAACGGGCACCTTACTGGAGCTGAAAATATGCCGACGTTTACTAAAAGCACGCCAAGCAAACGGCCAAAAACGTAACATCAATTTCCTAGTTTCAGGCTCAAATAAACAGGCGTAAAGCAATCTAGTTGCTTCAGCCACTAAAATACTCGGCCCAAAACGCCAAGCGTCACCCCAAGACAGATTCTTAATCAACATGAGCAGTTGGTTTCGTTGGGCGAGGGCGGCCAAAAACGGACTCCGCCCCTGACGATCACGCAATTTCTCTCGCCAAGAACGCTTCTGCGCCCCGAACATTCCACGGTAGTGCCAAGCCTTAGCACTGGGAACAAAAGCCGTCTGCCAACCAGCTCTCTTCAAACGCAAAGCCAAGTCGCAATCTTCACGGTAGGCAAAAAAATCACCGTCAAAAACTTCACCATCCACCATCAC
>CAYGEQ010000007.1:7028-10522 GCA_964348985.1 uncultured Gammaproteobacteria bacterium
GCCAAGGCTTGAGCCAGCTCTTCCACTAAAGTGCGGTCAAGCACCATATCTTGATTCACTAGCAAAATCCCCGTCTGAGATAAATCTGCCTCAGAACTATGCTGAAAAGTAAAAGTAAACAACTGGTTATGACCACCGGCGAAACCCAAATTCTTAACATTTCTAGCTACCAAAGACTGGCTGGCTCGCTCATGAATATAGGCCACGGAGCCATCAGTGCTGCCGTTATCCACTATTCTCAAGGTTGGCCTAACTGATTGCTGATCAAGCGAAGTAAACAAATCAGCTAGATATTTTTCACCGTTCCAGGTCAGCAAATGGGCAATGACTTCCATATTATTTACGCCTAGACGAGGCCATTTTTTTGGTCACATTGAAACCCAAATACTTGCCTAACATTAATCTAGTCTGAGCATCCAAGGCCGGTAGCGCACCAAACAACACGAAGGTGATAGGCAACAAGGCCCACTGCAAAATCATCGTCACCCATAACCATCTAGTTGTGGTGTTGGGCCGTCTAGGTAATAAGAAATAGCTCAAGATACCGGTCACTAACGTACCGCTCGTGGCGGCTCTCATCATGAATTCTAGAGTATACGGCGAGTTCACTACGAGCGCACTAGTAGCATCATGCACCGTTAAGAACGGAATGTAGCCCAGACCAAAAATTAAAAATGGCGCCGTGGACCAAGTCAGCATGCCTTCCATGTGGTTTAACAGATAGCGCCCCTTTACCCAACGGGACAACTGCGGGTGCTTAGGAAACTGCGCCATCATGTACGGCAGATGCTCCACGCCCCAGGCCCACCTACGCTGCTGTTTATAAAGGGCCAGCAAACTGGAGAGGTATGAACCGCCAGCCACCGTATCCATTGAGACCGGCAAAAAAATTGGCGTCACCCGATAATTACCTTCATATTTGAGTAACGCTTGCATGAAAATGCGAGAATCCTCACTCACTAAATCCGGCTCCCAAAAACCAACGTCTACTAACATGCGCCACGGCATGGAATGCGAAGAGAAAGTCCACATCCGTTCTGGCCTGACCAGCTCACCCAACAACCAAAAAGTGGTACCAAAAGCCGCAATCCTAATGGGAGCAGCGGCTGACCAAATGTTATTAGAAAACAGCGTCACCGGCTGATAAGAACTTCTAGTTGGATCAGGCTCGGTCAAATACAAATAAGCTAACCTAGCAAAATACATTTCATGAGCTACCGTGTCCACGTCAAAAGCTGAAACTACAATGTCATCGTACGGGATCATGAGGTCATCAATTACCCCCTGAAGTACAGTGGCCATGTGCTTTAAGTTTGAACCTTTACCGGGAATCTCCCCCGGCAAATTCTTGGGGTGCACAGTGAATAACAACTGGGCAAACTTACCGGCGTACTTTTTCTCAATTTCTTTCTGATAAACCCGGAAATTAGCCCCATCTCGCTCCTCACCGCCTAACACCACAATCATCCGATCCGTTCTATATTTAGACCGCAACAAAGACTCAAATGCTTCCTCTAAAATAGGTAGATCTTCCTGATAAGTGGGTAACATGATCACGTGATACAACCGCTCGTAGTTAGGCAGCTCGCGCACCTTGGCTAACCAATCCACTTTTAGAGTATTTCTATACTCAGCGTAAGCGGACAGCACGTGGATGACGAAATAAAAAACCCGCAGCATCCAATAAAGATCAAAAACTATAATACAAACAATCGCTACCGTGGGAATGTAGAGCGATAAAAAAAGCGACCCAAAAAGCACTGTCCACACCAAAGCTCCCGGGACTATCTCCCAGAATCTATGCCGCCCGTATTGGCCGAAAACTTTGCTCATGTTTTTCTATATAATGCGTCCTTCTTTCTGGCCGTCACCTTAGCCTCGCCTGAATAGACCGGCAGAATAATCGGCAGGGCCTCTGCCTCAACTGAATTATAGAGCGGAATACCGTGAGCAAAACCAAAGGCGTTAACAAGTGCGTGCGTGACTCGCTGGGCAGTGGCGGAACCAGCCGCGGATTGCACCACTATACCGCTCAACTGAGACAGGGTGAGTCGTTCGGCTTGCAAAAAGTCATGAATGACCGCTAGGTAGTCTTCAGGCAAGCAGGCAATATCCCGAGGCGCCCGCACCACCTGCCGATTATCATCTAATAACCCAAGGGTTAATTTAGCAATATCCTCGCCTAAAATAGTTAAAATCATACTTTTTTGGCCGAAACGTCCAACAAGACAATCCGCTTACCGCTGAACAGAGAGGCTAAAAATCTATCGCCCACGTCTGACCTATACTTAAATTCTTCTCGCGGCATGAAGGTGTAATTAACTTCACGGCCAATTTCTCGCTCAAACTCTTCAATAGCTTTTTGCACCGCGTCCGTAGATAGCTCCCCCACAATCAACACGTCCGTCGGCACATTAGGCGACTCCGTAAACTTGCCGGTAAGTAGCACTAAATCAAGCTGGCCGGCAGCCTGCAGCTCCTCAAGCAACGAACGATTCATGAGGACGGCCGCCTTCTTCATCACCGCCTTTAAATCATCAAATAATGGAAAAGAAGTATCGGCCCGGTAGAATCTCTTATTTTCTTTGTCAGTTGATTCTGCCTCCTCCCCCTCCACCACAATGCCAATAGCTAATAAATTTTTCAGCTCCCGACGCACGGCATTAATCTGAGCATCTACTCGCCTGGCCAATTCCCTAACATAAAATGCTCGGTCAGCGTGCTCCAAAAAAACGCTCAATAAGCGAGCTCTGGTACGCGAACCAAACAGCTGCTCTATCCTAAAAGCTGCTGGCGCGTTAGCTCCCTCGCCCTCTAAAGGCAGGGATCCCAACTCTTCTTCACCAAGAGGGGTATCCATAAAGAATAGTTTGAGTATACTGTATACTGGAAGTTCAATAGAATGGCAACATGGCTGAACATCAACATAGCGTCAAAAGTGGCGAGCTCCTAGTTCTCCCACCTCGCCCACCGTTAGGGGCGAAAACCATGCTTCATTCCCTCCCCGGAGGCAAGGGTTCTATTTTCGGCGTCATGGTCATTGACTCTAAAGATGAAACTGGCCGTGAACGCCTCCTGCACATTGCCACCAGTCATCTAGAGCATCTGTCAGCAGATGTAGCCACTGAACTAAACGCTGCTCGGCGCTTTGAACAAATGTTAGGCGCCCTTAATGCGGATCTCCTGGAAGCCGCTCAAGAAATGAATCTCAAAATGATTCAAATCCAAGGAGTGGTAGGCGTACACACTAAAGATCAATTGTTCTTCTCCGGAATTGGGAATATCAACGCTCTTTTTTTACACAAAACTGCTGACAAACGCTACAGCGTCTACGAGCTTCATACCCAATTCGCTGAAGGCAGGAACGCGGATGATCCCAGATATTTCCACACCATACTAGACGGCGAAACTCACGGCGGTGATGTTTTGTACGTGGCTACCCCCATTTCCGCCCACGCGCTCCGGGCAGATGAACTACATGACATTTTAGTTAC
>CAYGEQ010000007.1:10622-19544 GCA_964348985.1 uncultured Gammaproteobacteria bacterium
GCGCTCTCTGCCCTTGTTTCTAATATCTTCCTGGCTAACATGAAAGGCCGCCAAGGCGCGCTAGTCATTACCCCTGCCAAAGCCGGTGTTATTCTTGGCGTACTCTTTATGCTGGTGCTCGGCACTGGCCTGATCTTCATGTCCAAAGGACGCGCGGAAAGAGCACGTGTTGATGCGCAGTTCACCCAAACGGTTAAGGGCGTAGATGACCGTATTCTAGCTGCTCAAGCTAGTCTCATTTACCGCAACACCGAAGAAGCACGTAAGTCCATTACTGAAGCGCAAAGTATCCTGGATACCCTGCCTAAAAATACCTCAGACCAAAAAAAGACAGCCGAAGACTTATCCGCCAAGCTCAAAACCTTAGAAGATAAAATCCGCGGCATCATTGTAGTAACCCCGCAAACTCTAGCCACCATGTCACCGGCTGATGGGAATAGCATTACCAGCCTCACTGAGACCGCCGGCTCTCTCTTCGCCATAACTGCCAGCCTGGATCTGTACCGGCTGGATGGACTCCAAGGCACTTGGACCAAAGAAGAACTGACTAAGGGTATCTTAGAATCAGCGGTCAGCATGACCCCGGAAGGTGGCAATGCTTTGGTGGTGGACTTGAACAAACAGCTTGGTCGGGTTGATCTATCCGCCAAAACCATTAACCCTTTATCAAGCGGCACTAACGCCATGCTGAGCGTAGAGGACGTTGTCTCCTACGGCGCCAATCTCTATGTCCTCTCTGCGGGCAGTGGCCAAATTGTAAAGATGCGCCCCATTGGCACAGCTTATGAAGCGGGCACTTCTTGGATAGTTTCTAAAGATAGTGATTTAACTTCAGCCAGAGCCCTAGCAATTGATGGAGACGTCTACGTCCTAACCAAACATGATATCGTTAAATTTAACGCTGGCAAAGAAGTGGCCTGGCCGCACTCAAGCTTTGACCCGGCCCTAGAAAACCCAGTTGATCTCTGGACTGACTTGGCCTCAAAGTATCTATACATCCTAGACCCAGGCACCGGACGAGTAATCGTACTTGATAAAGCCAGCGGTAATCTAGAAGCCCAGTACATGAGCGAAGAATTTAAAAATGCTGTCGGTTTCACCGTGGAAGAATCCGCCAACAGAATCATCGTCGTGACCGGAGACAAAGCGCTTGGCTTCACCGCGGACCATCTAGTCAAATAACTTCTCTGAAACAAAAAATCTCTTGTCGAGGAAATTTTGGGAGGTAATCCGACCCAATTTCCGAGGCAAGAGATTATTTTGTTGAAGAGAAAATTACTTCAAGGTTACCTTTCCACCAGCTTCCTCAATCTTCTTCTGCATATCCTCAGCCTCGGCCTTAGATACGTTCTCCTTAACTGCCTTTGGAGCAGCGTCTACAATGTCCTTAGCTTCCTTCAAACCAAGACCAGTGATCTCGCGAACGATCTTGATCACGTTAATCTTGCTCTCGCCAGCGGAGGTGAGCTCAACTGTGAAAGAAGACTTCTCTTCAGCGGCAGCAGCGCCAGCAGCGGCTGGAGCAGCCATCATCATAGCTGGAGCAGAAGCAGAAACGCCGAACTTGCCTTCCAAGACCTTAACCAACTCGGCCAAGTCAAGAACGGACATCTTCTCAATAGACTCTACCAAAGCAGTGAACTTAGCTGGCACCTCAACGGACTTCATTTCTTCGGACATAAGATAAAGTTAAGCTTTCTTTTCGTTAATAGCACCGAGCACTGTCACTAGGCCACGCAGGTTACCTGCAAGGACATTGACGAAACCAGAGACCGGAGCGTTCAGGGTTCCTACCAACTTCTGGAGGAGTTCCTGCTTAGAAGGAAGTGACGCAAGCTGCGTGACCTCTTCCCGGCTCATCATGCGTCCATCTAGGACACCGGCTACCAGCTTAATCGACTCCTTCTCCTTCATGAGCTCTTTTAGGAGCTTAGCGGCGGAGACTTCGTCACTCTTACCGACTGCCGTCAGGATAGAACCTGAAAGCGTGTTCGCGGAGAGACCTTCAATTCCGGCTTCTTTGGCGGCCATGGCGAGGAGCGTCTTCTTGGCAATGAAGACTTCTACGTTCTGGAGCGCGGCTTTAGCCCGGAGCTTGTCAGCGTCTTCCATGGTCAGACCGGACACCTCGGAAAAGGCGGCGGCTTTCATCCCACGGAAACGTGCGGCGATCTCTTCCACGATGCCGGCTTTTTGAGCGCGTGATTTTGGCATACGCGGAGATTAAAAATTACGGCCATGAGGCCGTAGAATATGAACCTGTATTGCTACAGATTCATCGATTTCTCGACCAGACTTATGTGGGTTTAACCACGCTGGCGTTCTACGAATTCGATGGTGCCAGGAGATTACACAATTACAAAAGTCCTGTCAACCAATAAAATCCAGCTACTCCCGGTCTGTTTTGAGGAAAAAGTTAGTCACTACACCGGCTGCCCACAAGAGAATAGCCACAAACAAGGCCGGCAAAAAGCCCTCCACTGTTACGCCCTTTACAAAGGAGCTCATGAACCAAATAAGCAGACCGTTAATGACAAAGAGGAAAAGACCTAGGGTCACCACGGTAACTGGCAGCGTCAAAACAACCAACACCGGACGTACAATGGCATTTAAGAGTCCCAAGATGAGTGAGGCGACCAGCGCGGCATAGAAGTTAGCCACATGGAAGCCGGTGACAAACTGGGTAGCAGCCAACAGCACCAGAGCCACAATCACCCAACGCAATAATAGTTTCATCATATAGCTTCTTGGTTATCGTCCTCAGGTGAAAGGACGGCGAATTTTTTCTTTAGAGAGATGACAGTGTTTTCAACCTCTGAAAGCTTGGCCTTACAAATACCGGCGAGCTCAAGGCCTCGTTCGAACTTCTTAAGGCCCTCGTCCAGATCCACGTCCCCACGCTCAAACCAAGCCGTAATGTCTTCAAGCTCCTGAAATGCTTCGCCGAATGATGCAGATTTCTTAGCCATAATACTACAATAATCGTTCTTGTCGTTTTTTACCTATTACTTCCGCCTCTAATGTTCCTTGAGACAACTGTACAGAGAAAGCGTCACCAGGAGCAAGCGCGGCAGCCGTCCGCACCAGCTCTCCGTTCTTTCTGATGATCGAGTAACCCCTGGCCAAAACTAGAGTCGGGTCAACGTTCTTGATGAGCCTAGCTAAGCCATCCACCTTCGCTCGCACCCGCATCACCGAAGCCTCGAACAACGACATAACTGACCGCTCGCGCCGTTCAATGTGCTCCCTAGTCTGGATGACACTTAACCTGTATCGGTCGAATGAATTGCTGAACCTCATGATCGTGTCATGTATCCCGTGTGAGGTTCGAGAAATGGCATGATCGAATACCTGGAGCGACCGCTCAATTCTATTATTATATTTTCTAACTCCTTCGCTCATCCCATACCAGACCCTGTCTTCGCTAATGCGAACTAGTCGCAATAGCTCAACACGGGACTGAACGAGCAACTCAGCGGCATTGGACGGTGTTGACGCTCGAACGTCCGCAGCAAAATCACAGAGACTCTCATCACGTTCATGTCCTACGCCGACAATAACGGGAATGCTAGAAGAGAACACCGCGCGCACAACCCGCTCATCATTAAAGGCGTGAAGATCTTCCAGGCTTCCTCCCCCACGAGTCAGCACAATCACTTGTGGCCGTTCATTCTCCGGCAGTGCTGTTAGTGACTGAAACGCGCCTAGAATCTCGCTGACCGCATGCTGGCCCTGTACATGGCAGTCGGCGTGAATAACTGTTAAGCCCCCCATCCTGTTGCCCAGCAACCTCATGAAGTCACCGTAAGCAGCAGCTTCTTTCGAGGTAATAAGTCCTATCCGTTCTGGAAACTGCTGGATGCTCCGCTTGCGGCGTGGGTCGAAGATACCCTCTTCTGTCAGTTTCTTCTTGAGCGCAATGTACGCTTTCTGGAGTGCTCCCTCGCCCACCGGAGTTACTTCATCAATGTTCAGCGAGAACTTGCCGAACCTCTCAAACACCCGCGCGCTCCCCCGTGCCCGCACTCGCATGCCACTCTGGATAGGCATGCCGAGCTTATAGATAGTCATGAAGCACGGCACCTTCATGTCCACGGACTCGTCCTTCAAATCAAAATTGATCCACTTCCCTTGGCTGATTTTATAATCAGAAACCTCGCCCTCAATCACAAAACCCTCTGACGGAATCATGGCCAGAGTGTCATTCACTAAACTTAAAAATTCTTTAACTGATAATATCTTCACCGCATCCATACACATTATCCGGTGTACGGGCCAGGCGTCGCCCTGCCCCTACACCTTGCTATATTCATTCATCACCTTTCTCAAAAATGCTTGCGGCGCATGCTCTTTATTTGCGTAGGCCATTCCTCGCTCGGCCAGCTTCTCGTACTCTGGGTCACTAAGCAAGGCGTCTATCGCTTCAACCAAAGCCCGTGAATCGCCCGGCGCAAACGCCCTGCCTCCCCCACTCTTCTTAGCAATTTCCGTCAATCCGCCAATATCACTAACCACAACCGGAGTCCCAACTGCCAGTGACTCAAGCGCCACCATACCAAACGGCTCTTGCCAAACACTGGGGAAAACTCCGGCCTTAACGCTGGCCATCTTTTTATACACCTCTTCCGGCTCCAAGTAACCCAAATATTTCAGATTTGAATGCTTGAGGGCAAACGTTTGAACAACAGAAGTCAACGGACCGGTGCCAACCACATAAAAGGTGAGATCGGGGCGTAAGGTAGCTGCCTCCAGGTACACGCTCACGCCTTTATAGCTTTCGAGCCGGCCAACGAACAACACTGCGTTCTCACGCTCGTGAGTAAACTCTCGGCCATAAAGACCGGGCGAAACCGCTGGCTCAATGACCGCCATTTTCTCTTCCGGGTATCCGCCCTCTACTAACTTAGTCTTTACGAATTCTGACACCGGCAAATATCTGTCTATGCCCCGGTCATAAAGCCTAAGCATTTTCTGCGCCTTAGTAATTGTATTTAGGGCGAGGGTGGCCAAGCGTGAACCCTTAATAAACTTACTGCCACCACTCAATGTGTAATCAGCAGATAACAAAGCGTAATCATGAACCGTCATGACCACCGGTATACCCAGCTTCTTACATGGGACGAGCACTGACGGCGAAAGATGAGTGTAAATGTTATGGACATGCACCACGTCAGGCCTAAAAGCCGCCAGTATGTCCTCCATCTTGTCCTTCGCCTCTAGGCTCCATAAGGCCCGACCAAACTGTTTAAGCGAACTTAAGAGTCCGCCCACCGCCCGCGTATCTAAACTAGAAACATAATATTTACTCCAAGCATTAGGCGCATTCCGTGGATCCTCCATGGCAAAACCAGCCACCGTATGCCCAGCCCCCTCCTGTAAACGCATCAAATCAAACAAGTAGCGCCCAGCACCGTCCTTTGCGTGAAAATATTTATGGACGTGAAGGATTTTCATGGAACAAGTATACCAACAAGCCTAATCCACCAGGTGTCAGGTTTCAGGTTATGGAGCCGGAACAAAGAATCCAATTCAGAAAAGTCACAATCCTTAACCTGCCACCTGAAACCTGACGATCTTATCTCACAATACAAACCAAGTTGAATCCCCCCATATTGTTTCCCTCATACTGACAATCCTTCCCTATCTCGTAAAATTGGTCATCTAGCCAGATCTCCTTAATTTGATCTGCTGCGGTGCCCTCTGAGCCGCGGTTATTAATTAAGAAATTACTACCATTAGACCAAGTACCGTTCAAATAAAGTGTATCGCCCGTTTCAATTGAAAAGTTAAGTGCACCACAAATTTCTCTAGCTGCATCGCCCGTAGCTACCGGCGAAGCTGAAAACCACTGTGACCAATTCAACCGTGGAAATGAATTGTTAGCCGCATAAACCCAAACCGCGCCGGCAACGGCCCCATCAGTACTCAAACATAATTCAAAGGGCGAGGCACCCTTACCATCCGGCAGCTCATCAATAGCGCCCTTCACTTCAGGTGCGCCGCTTCCCCCTTCCAGGGGGATAGAGGGGGTCATCTCAGGATTCTTAGCACACCCCCAGCCTAAAGTTAAAAGCGTGGCACCAGCTAAGAAACCGGAAATTATACGAGTCATCATATAAAGCCTCCTATAAGTATCTCTATATAAAGAGGGTAACAGAACCGCCTAAACCGGCAAGCCAGGCTGAGGGCATCTACAAAATGAAGAGGGCGCCAGCAACTTGGTTGCTAGCGCCCTCAGACGGACGAGTCACTCCTAACGGCAGTTCCGCGTGACGACTCCGTTGTAGCCGCGGGAACCGTTCGCGCCGGAATGCTCGTTCGGCTCGAGGCCGAGCCGACTCGACACACCGTCCACCCACACCGTGTCCTCGAGGAACTGGTTGGTCTGGCCGTCGTAGGGATCGTTCTCGAAACACCACCGCTCACGCCCACTCGTGTCGCGGAAGTTGCACTGGAGCGTGATCTCCTCCCCGCAGCTCACCTCGAACTGCGTCCAACCGCCGATGTCCCCGCGGCCATCGCTGTCCGTGGCGAACGGGACGGCGCGGGTGTTGGCGATCCAGTTCACGTCGTTGCCCTCCTCGCCCATGGCGTAGAGGCTGACACCCGTGCCGCTGATGCCCACCTGCGTGGCGAAGATCTCGACCAGCTTGCGGTCGGCTCCGCCACCGCTGGCCGGCGGACGGCCCGAGCCGCCGCCTCCATCACCGTCGATCTCCGACGGCAAGGTCTGGCACCCGGTCACCGCGATCAAAGTGAACAAAGAAAGAAGCAAACGGTTCATGTCTCTCATCCTCCAAGGGAAGGTTTAGCCACCGGGAAATGATCCCAAGTGACCGATAACTGTATTACAAAATGTGACTCCTGTCAAATATAAACGGCCTATTTCAAACAAAAAGAAGAGGGGCGGCTTCGCGATGATGTCTCGCGAAACCGCCCCCACACGTGCCAGGCCTGCGCCTGGACTTACTTCACCGTACCACCGTAACGCTGCCCGGATCCGCTGACCACGTAGCGAATGTCGCCCGTGGTCTTGCCCACGGTGTACGCGACACCGTTCGGCCCGGTCGCGGACACGATGTGTCCGTTGTGCAGGTTGCTGGCGCACCAGTCGGTGTTGCCACCCAACCAGCACTGGAACGTCAGGACGTCACCGGCCTGCGCAGACACGGAGATCGTGACGGTGTCGCCGGTCTTCGTGAACGAACTGGTCGCCGTGCCGGCCGTGACGTTTTGCACCTCGAACTGATCGAAGGTCATGCCCGTCGCCGTGGCGTCGAGCTTGAACGACCAGGTGCTGGTGACCCGACCGGTCGAGCTGTTCTCGTCGATCAGCCCGTCGCAGTCGTTGTCACGGGAATCCGTGACCTCGGGCGCGCCCGGGTGGTTGGCACTGCGAGCATCGTCGCAGTCCTCCGAGTTCGACAGGTAGCCTACCGGCTGCGTGACGGACGACGTCCGAGTGTTCGGATCACCGTAGCCGTCGATGTCCGCATCGCGGTACCAGGTGGTCGCCGTGGGCTGGGCACTGCCGTCGGCCGTGGCCGAGTTGCAGTCGTCGTCGATCCCGTTGCCGGTGATCTCGGACTTGCCCGGGTTCACCGCCGGGTTCGTGTCCCAGCAGTCGTTGCCGGACGCCGCGTAGCCCTGGGGCCGCGAGGTGGCGGTCTTGGTGTCACCAGCGTTACGGCTGGTGGTACCGAAACCGTCGTTGTCCGCGTCCAGGTACCAGACGGTGCCGCCGGAGGCCGGGGTCAAACCCTCGTCCGTCCGGTCGTCACAGTCGTCATCGATGTCGTTGTCGACCTCGGTGGCGCCCGGACGAACGGCCGGGTTGGTGTCCCAGCAGTCGCCGTCGTACCACGAGTAGCCCGAGGGCGGCTCGATGGTCATCACGGCGTCCAGCACTTGGCGCTCGCACTCGGACTGGCTGCCGGCATCGCTGCCAGCCACCACCCGTCCGTTGTTCGTGCGCTTGAGGCACACGAACGTGTCCGGGATACCGAGCTCGAGCGTGGTGTGCTCGTCCCCGTACCCGTCGTTGTCGAAGTCCTTGTAGACCTCGAACTTCCCGACGGGGAACGGGTTCGCCTGCACGGCCGGATCGACGCCCAGCATGTCGCTGAAGTCGGCGAACTCGAGCTTGCACTCGCGTCCGTCGCTCGAGCAGTGCTGGTGCGTGAGCGTGACGGCCTTGATGCCGTCCAGCTCCCACAACGCGCTGACCACGTAGCCTGAACCGTCGTTCGGGTTGACCACCGGTGCGAACGCGCCCCAGGGATCATCCATGACGGTCACGAACTGCTCCGTGTCGTAGGCGGACATCCCCTGGATGTCCAGGGACCAACCCACCATCGGCGGGCTGGACGTCTGGTGCGCGACGATGTAGTCGTCGTTCGCCTCGTCACAGAGGCTGTCGCCGTCGACGTTCGGGCACTGGGGCTCCTGCGTATCGGTCTCTTCGACCTCCTCGTAGGTGTCCTCGGTGTCGACCGTGTCGGTCGGCTCGCTGTCCTCGGTGTCGGTCTCTTCGACCTCCACGTCGGTCTCGTCCTCGATCACCCCCTCGGCGGGAGCGAAGCTCTTGCAGCCGGTGGTGATGATGATGGAAGCGACCAAGGGGAACAGGATGTTGAAACGAAGCACTGGGCACCTCACTTGGGTTTAATGTCTCAAACGAGCAACTGTCTCTGCCGATTTCCTATCCTGACGGGTTCGCATCTTTTCAGGGATGCTAATCGCCAGGGGATAGAACTCCGGCGATAGAAAGGAATGAATTTCATTCGCTTCTATTGCTGGACTTCACTGTTTTACTGACCGAACACTATAGCATTTTTTCTCACTTTTGTCAATGTAGAAGTGGGGTCCGGGGCGACCCTTTCCAGAGACTAGGTCTCGGAAAGGATCGCCCCAAACACGTGT